>DASRJF010000126.1:0-3402 GCA_035649615.1 Planctomycetota bacterium
CGATGAGGCTCACTAAGGCGGACTCGTGGGAGCGAATGATTGCCGCGTCGCGCAAGCCGCGCACGTAATCCCCCCTTCTTCCGGGTTTCGATCTGAGCTCCGGTGGGCTAGTGTTGCGTCAAGGTTGATTCTGACGGTTGAGACGTAACCTGTGGACCCGCAGTTCGAGAAGGCCGACTGGAAGTTCAATGTTCTGAGTTCTGGGTTCGGCGTTCTGGGTTCGTTCGGAGTTCTTGGTTCCCGAACTCGGAACACAGAACGAACTCAAAACTCAGAACCCTGAACTCCGAACTTCCAACAGGTGTCGCATCCGAACCGGCCGAGTGACAACTGTGGGAATCAATCTGGATGCGACACGAGTCCCATTCCACATTCCATCTTCCAGCTTCCATCTTCCAATCAACCGGATATCTGAACTATGCATCGATCCCGCTCGACGCTTGAAGCTCGGAGCTCGAAGCTGGACTTCCTCCTTGCCTTCGTCGATCCCTACCGATAGGATGTGCGACCTGGCGTTAGGAAGTTGACGTCGTACCGCGGCGCCGGAGAGGGGGTGAACGCAGCATCTACGTGGCGGTCACCCTGTCGGTCGCCGACCTGCGGAACGATGGAGCCGGAAGGAGAACGCGTATGGCAGTCTTGCAGGAACGGCGGAAGGTCGCGGTGGCCACATTCCGCACGAGCGAGGCCGACACGGGCAGCCCCGAAGTGCAGGTGGCGCTCATCACGGAACAGATCAACCACCTGACCGAGCACCTCAAGATCCACAAGAAGGATTTCACGTCGCGGCGCGGCCTCCTCATGATGGTCGGCAAGCGCGCGCGGCTTCTCAAGTATCTCCAGCGCGAAGATCGCGAGCGGTACCAGACGCTGATCAAGAAGCTGGGAATCCGGAAGTAAGCAAGGCCGGTTGAATCGCGTGAGCTCCGAGACCGAAGGCCTCCCGACGGGGGGATGGCGTCGCGTCCGGGGCTCTTTTTATTTCTAGGTAGACGGCGAAGAATCGGGACGGACCGAAGCGCACGACGAAAGACGATCAGCCCCGCGGCACCCCGCCGCCGGGCTCGCCGCCTTTCGTCCCGTCGCTTCACCCCGCCCTCCCACCTCGCCCTGACTGTCTTCGGAGGTCCAGGTGATGGAACCCAAACGAGTCGAGTCCCAGGTCGGAACGCGCAAGGTCGCGTTCGAAACCGCGCTCATGGCCAAGCAGGCCTCCGGCGCCGCCCTCGGCCAGATCGATGACACGATCGTCCTCGCCGCCGTCGTCGGCGGGCCGCCGCGCGGGCTCGGGTACGAGATGGTGCCGCTCACGGTCGACTACCGCGAGCGCATCGCCGCCGCGGGGAAGTTCCCCGGCGGATTCATCAAGCGCGAGGGACGGCCGTCGACCAAGGAAACGCTGACCGCGCGCCAGATCGACCGGCCCATCCGGCCGCTCTTCGCGGACTACATGGACACCGACGTCGTGATCTCGGTCACGGTGCTCTCCGCCGACGGCGAGAACGACCCCGACATCGCGGCGATGAACGCGGCCAGCGCCGCGCTCCACGTGAGCGACATCCCGTTCAACGGCCCCGTCGGCTCCGTGCGGGTCGGCCTGATCGACGGGCAGTTCGTCGTCAACCCGACCGCGACCGAGCTCCGCGGCGCCGAGCTCGACCTCGTCCTCTCGGGCACGAAGGACGGCTACATCATGGTCGAGGCGGGCTCGCACGAGCTGTCGGAAGAGAAGATGCTCGAGGCGTTCACGTTCGCCGAGCCCCACATCAAGACGCTGATCGAGATGCAGGAGGAGCTGCGGAAAAAGGCCGGCCGGGAAAAGCGGCCGTACGACTTCCTGCCCGCGCCGACCCGGATCTACGAGGAGCTCCGGAAGACGTTCGAAGCCGACCTGCGCAAGGTGTTCTTCACGCCGGGCAAGCATGCCCGCGCGGAGGCGATCGAGGAGGTCGTCGACCGGGCCATCGCCCATTTCTGCCCGAAGGACGAATTCGGCGTCATCGTCAAGGGCTCGCCGAAAGTCGCCGAGGTGAAGGCCGCGTGGGACCGCATGCAGGGCGAGGTCGTTCGCGACTTCGCGATCCAGGGAAAGCGCGCCGACGGCCGGGGCCTGGACGAGATCCGGCCGATCGACATCCGGCTCGGATTCCTTCCCCGCACGCACGGGTCCTCGCTCTTCACGCGCGGGGAGACTCAGGCCCTCTGCACCGCGACGCTGGGCACGGGCGACGACGAGCAGATCGTCGACGGCCTGGGCGAGGAGTACTCGAAGCGGTTCTACCTGCACTACAACTTCCCGTCGTATTCGGTGGGCGAGACCAAGCCCAACCGCGGACCCGGCCGGCGCGAGATCGGCCACGGCGACCTCGCGGAGCGGGCGCTCGACGCGATCATGCCCGATCCCGAGACGTTCCCCTACACGGTGCGCATCATCAGCGACATCCTCGAGTCGAACGGCTCGTCGTCGATGGCGACGGTCTGCGGCGGGTGTCTCGCCCTGATGGACGCGGGCGTGCCGGTCAAGGCGCCCGTCGCCGGCATCGCGATGGGACTCGTGCGCGAGAAAGGGAAGACGGTGATCCTGACCGACATCCTCGGCAGCGAGGACGCCTACGGCGACATGGACTTCAAGGTCGCCGGCACGGAGAAGGGGATCACGTCGCTGCAGATGGACCTGAAGGCCGGCGGGATTCCGCTCGACGTGACGAAGGAGGCCCTGGAGAAGGCGAAGCAGGCCCGGCTGTACGTGCTCGACAAGATGAGGAACGCGCTCTCCGCGCCCCGGGGCATGCTCTCGCCGTACGCCCCGCGCATCCACAAGATGAAGATCGACCAGGAGAAGATCGGCCTGGTGATCGGGCCCGGCGGGAAGACGATCCGCGGCATCGAGGAACAGTCGGGCGCCACGGTCGAAATCGAGGACGACGGCACGGTCATCGTGGCGTCGAAGAGCCTCGATGCCATGGAGCGCGCGAAGGGGATGATCGAGGCGCTCACGGAAGACCTCAAGGTCGGCCAGGTCTATCCCGCGAAGGTGGTTTCGCTGAAGGACTTCGGCGCCTTCTGCGAGATCGGCAACACCGGCCGCGACGGCCTCGTGCACGTGACGGAGATCACCGACAGCTACGTGAAGAACGTGTCGGATTATCTCCAGCTCGGCATGGAGGTCGACGTCAAGCTCGTCAGCACCGACCCGAGCGGGAAGAACCGCTTCAGCATCAAGCAGGCGCGCAAGGACAAGGGCCTGCCGCCGCTGCCCCCGCTCCCGGGCGCCAACCCGGGCGGACCCGGCGATGGACCCGAGGGATCCGCGGACGACCGGTTCCGGTCGTCGCGTCCTCCCGGCGGCGGGCGTCCCGGCGGACCTCCGCGCGGCCGCGGCGGACCGCCGCGTCGTGACGG
>DASRJF010000127.1:0-9811 GCA_035649615.1 Planctomycetota bacterium
CGGATCACGATCACGACCCTCGACCGCTCCTTCGAGGCGAAGAAAATCGAGATCAAGGAGGCCGAGGGCGTCCTGAGCCTGACGGCGACGGACCTGTCCGACGGCGTCTCGACGATCGCGGGTCCGGATGTCGTGGAAATCGGGTTCGGCCCGGTCGATCCCCGCCCCGCCGCGGGCCCGGACGACGTCGAAGTCGTGCTCCGGACCGGGGACCGGTTCACGGGAGCGCTCGGAGATCCCCAGCCCGATACCGTCCAGATCGCCTCCCCCTCGCTCGGCGCGATCTCCATCCCCTTCGAGCGCATCGACCAGGTCCGCTTCCTCGCCCACCGCGCGGAATGGCCCAAGGCGATCGGGGAGGTCAAGGGCGACACGCTGTTCACGGCGAGCGGCGACAAGCCGGTCGGCATCATCAAAACAATCGGCCGCGGCGAGATCGTCTACTACCACGAGCGGCGCAAGAAGGACGTGACGCTGGCCACCAAGGACGCGCTCGTCGTGTGCTTCATCCCGATTCCGCCCGATCCGCCCGCGACGCCGGCGACGCTCTACGCCATCGTCCAGCTGACCGACGGCAGCGAGATCAGGGGGACGCCGAAGTCCTACGGCGCCGGAGGCCTCGCGTTTTCCGACCTCTACGGCGCGGAGCGGACCGTCCCGCCCGGCAAGGTCGCCGGCCTGTACTTCAAGAACGGCCGCGTCATCTATCTCTCGGACCTCGCGCCCTCCAAGGTCGACGAGAACGCGAACTACATCCGCGGCCCCGAGCCGCTGCCGGGCGATCTCGCCTTCCCGTGGCAGCGCGACGCCAACGCGGGGGACCTGGGGCGGCTGCGCCTCCGGGGCCAGGAGTACCGCAAGGGCCTCGGCGTTCACGCGCGGAGCGCGCTGACGTTCAACGTCGCCGGCGGCTTCTCGAAGTTCCAGGCGGTCGTCGGCATCGACGACCACGCGATCCGCCTCACGGGATTGGATCCGGTCGGCAATGTCACGTTCATCGTCAAGGGCGACGGCAAGGTGCTGGAGCGCCGGGAGGGCGTCACGTCCCGGTCCGCCCCGATCTCCCTCGCCGTCGACATCCGGGGGATCAAGGAGCTCACGCTCCTCGTCGATTTCGGAGAGGACCGGTCGGGACAGGGGGACTTCGGGGACTGGGCGCTCGCGCGGATCATCCGATGATGAGCCGCTTCGCGCTGGCTTTCTCCTTCCTGGCCATCGCGGCGACCGCCGGCAGCCTCATCCTCATAGGAAACAAGGTCATCCACCTGGGGCGGCGCATCGACGAGCTGGAGAAACGCCCGCTCCCCGCGCCCCCGCCGCCGCCGGCGCCTCCCGCGCCCGCCCCCGAGAAACCGGATCCCGACGATCCGGCGGTGAAGCTGGAGCTCGAAAGGGAGAAGGTCCGGGGGCTCGCGGAAAGGGAGAACCAGATCCACTTCGCCGCCCTCGCGAAGAAGCTCGAGCTCAAACCCGAGCTCGAAGCCAAGGTGCGGGAAGCCTTCGCCGACGAGTTCGCGTATTACGCCGCGGGGATCGTCCGCGGGTTCGAATCCCTTCGGAGCGCCGACCCCAAGGCCCAGGAGAACTACCTGGCCTCGCCGGAATTCCGGAAGGGCCTCGAGAAATGCGTCGCCGCGACGGACGAGAAGGTCCGCGAGCTGCTGACGGTGTTCGAAACGGCCGTGTTCGAGCAGTGGCGGCGAGACATGCGAAAAGAGCGTTACGAACTGGATTGATCCCGGGGGCCCGTCATGCGGTTGGAGTATCCGGAGCTGATGCTGGCCGCTCCCCCGGTCCTGCTCGTCCTCCTCCTGCTCGCGCGGCGCGGCGCGGTGGCGAGCCGCCGGCCCGCGGCCGCGTTCACGCTCCGGTTCCTCATCCTCATGGCCCTCGCCGCCGCCCTGGCGGCGCCGACCGTCGCCGCGCGGGCCCCGGGTCCCTCGGTGGTCTTCGCGCTCGACGTCTCCGACAGCGTGTCGGACGAATCCCTCGAGCGGGCCGTGGCGGCGATCCACGAGGCCTCCAAGGCCGTCTCCGCGCGCGGCGGAGTGTCGTCGCTCGTCCTCTTCGCGGGCCGGGCCGCGGTGGCGCGTCCGCCGGCCCCGGAGCCCGTCGTTTTCGACGCCGATCTCCGGCGCCGCATCTTCTCGCGCCGGGCCGCCCAGGAGGCGGCCTCCGAGGACCGCGCCCCCGCCGTGGGAGCGCATCCCCGCGACGAGCTCGATCCCCTGCGCACACGGGCCGAATCCGCCCTCCGGCTCGCCCGAAGGCTCCACCCGACCGGCCGTGACGCGAGGACGGTCCTGCTCACCGACGGCGTCGAGACCGATCCCGGCGCGCCTCCCCCCATCGGGCCGGAGGTCCGCATCGTCCGCCTGCCCGACCTTCGCCCGGCCGACGTCGCCCTCCGCGCCCTGCGCGCACCGCTCGCCGTCCGGGCGGGCGAGGCGTTCGACGTCGAAGTCGACGCTTGGGCGGATCGCGACACCGAGGCGCGGCTCTCCCTCACGCTCGACGGCCAGGTGGTGGCGGAAGACGTCGCCCCCCGCACGGTGCGGGCGGGCCGGTCGACGCTCCGGATCCGCAGCGTCCAGAACGCGCTGCCGCAGGACCTGCACCGGCTCCAGGCGGTCCTCTCCTCCGAGCGGGATGTCGAGTCGCGCAACAACTCGGCGTCGGCGAGCTTCAACGTCGTCGGGAAATCGAAGGTGTTGATTCTCGAGGGGTCGCCCGCCGACGGGGAGGGACTGTCGCGACTGCTCACCGCGCAGGGAATCGAATTCGACCGGCGGGCCGTGGATCGATTGGGCTCGGGGGGAATCGACCTGGACCGGTGGGCGGTCGTCGTGATCGCGGGGGTCGCGCCGTCGATGATCCCGCCGCCCGCCGCGAAGGAGCTGGGGTCGTGGATCGAGGACGGCGGCGGCCTGCTCTTCGTGGCCCCGTCCTCGCCCCTGGGACCGAAGCCCTTCGACCGCCCGGAATTCACGAAGCTCCTTCCGGTCGATCTCGAGGCGCCGAAGACGCCCCCCAAGCCGGAGGGCGGACCGGGCGAGCCGGGCCCGGGTCCGCCGCCGCCCGGCCCCGCGCCGGAGCCGAAGGTCCGGAAAGTCCTCGCCCCCTCGGTGGCGCTGCTCCTCGTCCTGGACAAGTCGGGAAGCATGGCCGGCGACCCGATCACGCTGTGCAAGGAGGCGTCGATCGCCACGCTGGAGACGCTCACGGAGAACGACTTCCTGGGCGTGATGGCGTTCGACCGCCAGCCGGTCTGGCTCCAGAAATTCGAGGCCGCCCACCGGAGGGAACTCATCCGCCGCAACATCCTGCAGCTCTTCGCCGACGGGGGGACCGACCTGCTCCCCGCGCTCGAGGAAGCCGCGCGCGCGTTCAAGCAGCAGCCCGGGGCCCGCGACGCGGGCGTGAAGCACATGATCATCCTGTCGGACGGCGACACGCCGATCCATGACTACGAGAAGGCCACGCGCCGACTGGTGGACGACGGCGTCGTCGTCTCGTGCGTCTGCGTCGTCGGACCGGGCGGCATCCGGGACCAGGTGATGCGGAACATCTCCAAGTGGGGCAAGGGCCGCTATTTCTTCGCGGACTCCTTCCAGAAGGTCCCGCGCATCTTCACCGACGAGGCGAAGTTCGTCCTGAAAGAGGCGGTGGCCAAGGTGGATAAGGATCCGCCCACCTCGACGCCGCCCCCCGCCCCGCCGCCGCCCGGGCCGGAGAAAAAATCCGACACCGAGCCGGCGCCGGCCCCGGTCGCCCCCGGAGCGGGGGGCAAGGTCGTCTTCAAGGACGAGCACGAAGTGATCCGGGGGATCCCCAAGGAGCCCGCGCCTCCGCCGCTCGCCGGCGCGCTCGCGGCGAAATCGCGGCGCACGTCGTACGTCCCCCTCGCGTTCGAGGACGGCGCGCCGGCCCTGGCCCTGTGGCGGTACGGGCTCGGCCGCACCGCCGCCTGGATGTCCGATCTCGGCGGGCCCTGGAGCGCCGGGTGGGATCGCTGGCCCGGCACGACCAAGCTCTTCGTCCAGATCGTGCGCCACCTCTCCAACGCCGCGGAGGACGTCGGCGTGGCGTCGGCCGTCCGCGCCGAACGGAGGGGGAACGTCGTCGAGTTCCGGGTCGACAACGACATCACGGTCCACGAGATCTCGCCCACGCGCCGGGAGCTGCAGCCGGTGCCCGACCGGGAGGGCCTCCGGAAATTCGTGCTCTCGCTGGACGGCGGCGACGTCCGCCGGGTGTCGATCGTCCGCGCGTCGCCGGACCGGGAGGAGAGTTTCCCCCTCGAATTCGCGCCCGGTCCCCCGCCCGAGATCGCGGCGCCTCCCGACGCGTCGCCGGCGTTCGCGTGGACGCCGGAGGCCCCGGCTCCCCTGGACCGGTTGACGGCCGAGTCGATGCCCGCCGGGGCGGCCCCGGAGTCGCGGTTGCCGGTGGCCGCGGCCTTCCTCCTGGCGGCGCTCCTGTTGATTCCGCTGGACGTCGCTGTGCGCCGGATTCCGTAGGCGGTAGACTCGGTCCGATGTCTAGGTCTGGGAACTTTCCATGCTGACCCTGCGATATCAGAACGCGATGTCGTCCCACGTGGGGCGCGGCGGACTCACCGACCGCGAGCTGGCGAGCGCGCTCAAGGCGGCCAAACCCGCCGTCCGGTCGGTGCTGCGCTCCCGCGCCAAGCTCGGATTCGCCGCGCTGCCCTACAAGGAGAACGTGCTCCTCAAGATCGAGGCGTTCGCCCGCCGGGTCCGCGGTCGGTTCCGCAATCTCGTCCAGGTCGGCATCGGGGGCTCGTCGCTCGGCGCCGCGGCGCTCACCGGCGCGCTCCTCGACCGCTTCCACAACGAGGGGTCGACGCCGCGCCTCTACTTCCTCGACAACGTCGACCCCGAGGAGACGGCCGCCCTCTTCGAGAGGATCGATCCGGCCGAGACCCTGTTCCACGTCGTCACGAAGTCGGGCGAGACGACGGAGACGGTGGCGGGCTTCCTCGTGGCCCTCGAGCGCCTGCACCGGAAGGTGAAGCGGCCGGGCGCGCACCTGGTCGTGACCACCGACCGCCGCAAGGGATTCCTGCGCAAGTTCGCCGAGGCGGAGGACCTGCGCACGTTCGAGATCCCCGCCAACGTCGGCGGGCGGTTCTCCGTGCTGTCGCCGGTCGGCCTCCTCCCCGCCGCGGTCGCGGGGATCGGGATCGAGGAGGTCGCCGCCGGCGCGATCCTCGCGGACGAGCTCTGCTCGCGCCGCGACCCGCGCGAGAACCCGGCCGCGATGTACGCGGTGATCTCCCACCTGATGGATGTCCGCCGCGGCCGCCCGATCCACGTGATGATGCCGTACGCCCGGGCCCTGAAGGACGCGGGCGACTGGTTCCGCCAGCTCTGGGCCGAGAGCCTCGGCAAGCGGAAAGGCGACGGCCACGTCGGGCCCACGCCGGTCGTGGCCCTCGGGGCGACCGACCAGCATTCCCAGGTCCAGCTCTTCGTCGAGGGCCCCGAGGACAAGCTCGTCACGTTCGTCACGCTCCTGAGGTACCGCAAGGACGTCTTCATCCCCGCCTCGGTGCGCGACCCGGCGGCGGACTTCCTGCACGGGAAGAGCTTCAGCGATCTGATCGTCGCCGAGCAGCGGGGCACGGAGGCGGCGCTCGTCGCGGCGCAGCGCCCGAGCCTGACCCTGGAGCTGACGCAGGTGTCGCCGAAGACGCTCGGCGCGTTCTTCTTCTTTTTCGAGATGGCGACGGTCCTCGCGGGGAGGCTGTACGGCGTCGACCCCTTCGACCAGCCCGGCGTCGAGGCGGGAAAGCGCGCCGCCTTCGCGCTCCTGGGCCGCGAGGGGCATCGGGAGCGCGCGGCGGAGGTCGCGGGGCGCCTCGCCACCGACCCCCGGTACGTCATTCGATGAAACTCGGCGAGCTGTTCGAACGCGGCAAGCGGTTCATCCTCCAGGACCTCTGGACGCTGGACCCGTCGAAGGGCTGGCGGCGGACGCTGGTGTACACCCTCAAGACCGGCGTCCTCGTCGTCGAGAACTCGATGAACCGCGAGCTCATCGTCCGGGCCGCGGCCCTCACCTACCACGTCGTCTTCTCGATCATCCCCCTCTTCGCGGTGATGATCGCGCTCATCAAGTCGTTCGGCGGCCTCGAGAAGATGGCCCGGGACGTCCAGGACTTCCTCCTGCGGAACCTCGCGCCGAACGTCGGCGAGCAGATGGTCAAGTCGATGAACGACATCATCGAACGGATGGACGCGCGGGCGATCAGCATCGTCGGCTTCCTCGTCCTCCTCTACACGTCGGTCTCGCTGCTCTCGACGATCGAGGGGGCCTTCAACCGGATCTGGGGCGTGCGCACGCCCCGCGGGCTCATGCGCCGCGTCACGGTGTACTGGACGCTCCTCACGATCGGGCCGCTCGGGATCGCCATGTCCCTCGCCGTGTCCGGTTTCGTGAAGAACCAGTCCGCCTATCGCTGGATCCTCGAGAACGTGCCCCTGGCGAACGCCACGCTCCTGGCCGTCGTGCCTTTCGTGCTGACGTGGCTCGTCTTCGCGGCCGTGTACAAGATCATGCCCAACACCCGCGTGGCGTGGCGGGGGGCGATCGCCGGGGCGCTCGTCGCGGGCACGTCGTGGGAGCTCCTGAAGCGGCTCTACGTCCTGTACAACGCCAACGTGACCGCGACGTACGAGGTGTACGGCTCGCTCGCGGCCATCCCGATCTTTCTCCTCTGGATCTACTTCTCGTGGGTGCTCGTCCTCTTCGGCGCGGAGGTGGCGTTCGCCGCGCAGCACGTGAAGACGTACCGGCGCGAGATCGAGGCGCCCCAGCTCAGCCACGCCTTCAAGGAGCGGCTCTCGGTCCACCTGATGGTCGAGATCGCGCGCGACTTCATCGCCGGCCGCGAGCCCGCGACGGGGGAGACGCTGGCCGAGCGGTTGAAGGTGCCGGTTCGGGCGGCCAACGAAGTGCTGTACCGGCTCGCGGGATCGAAGCTCCTGCGCGAGGTGGTGAACGGGCAGGTGACGACTTATCTCCCGTCGGAGGATCTCGACGGTATCACCGTGAGCCGCATCGTGGACGCGCTGCGCCGGTCGGGGAGCGATCCCGCCATCCCGCCGTCGAGCGACCGCGACCGCGTCGAGAAGCTCTTCGACGACACGGAGAAGGCGGTGAAAAAGCCCCTCAACGACGTGACGTTGAGGGAACTCGCCGAGTCCGAGTCCACGAAGAAGGCTTGAAGTAGACTCACTCCATGCCCTTCTGCCCCGCGTGCGAGTCCGAATTCAGGGCCGGGTTCGAGCGGTGCGAGGAGTGCGATGTCGCCCTGATCTCGGAATTGCCCGTCGCCCCGACCCCGCCGGCCATTCCCAATCCGTCGCTCCGCCCGGTGTACCAGACGACGGAGGTTTCGGACGCCCTCCTCGTGCATTCCCTGTTGGAGGGCCAGGGAATTCGGGCGCGCCTCGAGAATCAGAATTCCGCGTTGCTCGTCATGGGATTGTCGACGTCGGCCGTTCCCTATGTCGTGAGCGTGCCCTCCGGGGAAGCGGGCGACGCGGCGGACATCGTCAAGGAGATCTGTGACACCCGGCCCGCACCGGTACGCGGCGGCCGCGCCGCCCGGCGACTGTGGTTGATCGCGATCGCCGTCCTCGTGCCTGCCGACTTTGCCATGCTCCGGATCTTCAATGGGTTCGAACACTTCCTGGCGGCGGGCGCCTGGAGCGTCGTGGTGCTTGGGTTGCTTTTCGACCTCCACAACCGGGTAAAGGACACCGTGTTCTCGGAGGCGCGTATCCTGACGCATTTCGTGGCGGGCGCCGTGGGCTCGTTTGCCGTGGTCGCCGCCATCGCTCCCTGGCTGGGAGACCTTTCGGGAATTCCCCGGTACAAGCCTGCGTACCACTTCGTGATCACCGGGCCCATTGAAGAGGCGGCGAAACTCCTGCCGGTTCTGGTGGTCTTCTGTATCCGCCCCTCGTGGTTTGCCCGGCCGATCGGCTGGTTCGTAGCGTGCGCCGCGGCGGGAGGCGGATTCGGACTGACCGAGACGTTCATGAAATTGGGCCACCGGAATCACGACTCGATCAGCGTCCTGGGCGCCGTCGCCTCCGGAGTATTCCATCCCATGCTTTCCGGGATGGTCGGATTCTGCATCGCCAAGGCGGGCGCGGGCCGGATTCCGGCGGCGGCGGCCGGCCTCGCCCTCGCGGCGTTTCTCCACGGATCCTGGAACGCCCTGGTGTCTGTGAACCTGGAGTGGATCTGCCTGCTGGCGATGATCTTCGCGACCTGGTTCTGCGTGAGAAATCTCGGCCGGCTGTTTCCCGAGGAGGCGAATCAGCCTGTCAGTTCGTCCGGCGCGCCTCCCCCGTAGCGCCGCACCATTTCCTTGCGCTCCGTCATGTTGGAACTGTCCTGCGGCATCGGCAGCGGGCGAATGGCGTGATCAAGCAGGAACGTAGGTGAGTCGAATCACGTCATCGCCCATTCGATCGTCGGCCACAAGACGGAGCGGCGGCCGGGGGCCGGCGAAAAATGGCCTGCCGCGACCCAGCACGACGGGGTGGAGGTAGATTCGATACTCATCGATAAGCCCAAGGTCGGTCAGGCTTCGTGCAAGGACCGGTCCGCCAACTTGAAGTTCACCGGCGAGCTGAGCCTTCAACCCGCGTATCACCGCCCCGATGTCATCTTTGACCAGCGTGGCGTTGGGGCCCACTGACTTCCACGAGCGTGACACGACCCACTTCGGTTGGCGCCGCCACGCCGCCGCGAAGTCGCGTCTCTCCGCGTCCCACTCGGAATGATCCTCGTCCCAATAACGCATGACCTCGTACAAGCCGCGACCGTACACGCTGCCCGCCTGGTCGCGCGCCTGCTCGATGAAGTGACGGAAGAGCGCGGGGCCGGGCGCAAACGCCATGTGGTCGACGTACCCGTCCAAGGACTGGTTCATTCCGAAGACGAGCTTCGCCATGCTGCGCAATCTCCGTCCAGGGTTCGTGAGAATAACTTCAATCGCCACGAGGCGGCAACGTAGACGTGCGGTTCGGCGGACGTACAGGCGGACGATCGGAAGGGTTTGGGATCCTTGGATGCCATCCGTCCGCAGACCCTGACTCCGCCCTCTTGAGGCCCCCTCCTCCTCTTCTTTGGCCCGATCAAGGTTTGTAAGCCGCCCGTCCCTTCATCCGAAAACGGGATTGAGCCCAACTTCTTTCTCACTAGTGAGGACGTTCGTCTGGAGATTCCCACTCTCTGATGGATTCTATCAACCGCTTTTCCCAGACTTGCACGTGACTTGAAGCATCCTTCTGCGCACCTTGAATAAGGGCCTGTGCGGACGTAATGGCCCAGCCCACATTGTTCTTTTTTTGGTTCAGTAGAAACAGCCAACAAGCAAAATACGCGCGATCCCTCACCTCAGTGGATGGGTCGGAGCTAGCAGATCGCGCCAGGGCTTCATAGATTTGGTGCCCTGTACTCGGGTAGCCATGTATCTGCACCTCCTCGATAATCGTGTTCAGTATTGACACTCTCTGCCACTCCGGGAAGGAAGTCTGCCTCAGCCACTCTGAAGCAACTTCAGCAGACCTAGCTTGATCAAACCCTGCTAGCCGAGCAACAACTACTGGCTTGAGCTCTTCAGGTGCCGTTGAAAGGGTCGACCAGAGCGCACTTTGATATTGGCGGATCAGCCCATCCTGATCATCAGTAGCGCCCCTCCCCCTAAAGAACCCCAAGCCAGACTCCTGAAGGTCCGGGTTGCGAGAGGTTATAAGCCTCACAGCCA
>DASRJF010000128.1:0-5437 GCA_035649615.1 Planctomycetota bacterium
GAGGTCCTGCGGGAGACGGCTTCCGAGCATCCCGCGGCCGCCGAGCTGCTGGACGCGGTCCGGGCCATGCTCGACGGCCTGAAGCGGGCGTCGCGCGAGAAACTGTACGAGGTTCCCCCGGACGCCGACTGCAAGGTCCAGGAAACGCCCGCCTTCAACCGGAGCACGTGGTTCGCCTCGATGGAGATCCCGGGCCCGTTCGAGACCGTCGCCCGCGACGCGTATTACTCGGTCACGCCGCCGGAGGCGTCCTGGGACGCGACCCGCACGGAGCAACATCTTCGGTTCTTCAATCGCTACGCGTTGAAGCTCATTTCCGTGCACGAGGCCTACCCGGGGCACTACACGCAATTCCTGACGCTGCGCGGGCTCGCGTCCAAGGTGCGCCGCGTTTTCGGAAGCAATGCGTTTTCCGAGGGATGGGCGCACTACCTGGAAGAGGTGTACGTGGACGAGGTCGAGCCCGCGGACGCCAAGCTGCGGCTCCACCAGCTGAACCTGGCGCTCATGCGCATCTGCCGGTACCTGGTGGCGATCAAGATGCACTGCCGGGGAATGAGCGTGGATGAAGCCGCGAAGTACTTCCAGGAGCAGGGGTGGCAGGAGCGGGCCAACGCGGAGCGCGAGGCCCGGCGGGGCGCGTCCGATCCGATGTACCTCGTTTACACGCTGGGCAAGATCCAGATCCTGCACGTGCGCGAAGAATGCCGCGAGGCCTGGGGATCCGCGTTCAGCCTCAAGGCGTTCCACCACCGGCTGCTGGCGACGGGGCGTCCGCCGGTCAGGCTCGCCCGCAAGCTGATGCTCGGCCCCGCGCGCTGAGCTACTTCATCCCGGGCGCGTCCCGCCGCTCCCGATTCCGGTCCCCCTCCATGGTTTCTTCGAATCCATTTTCGAACAGGTAGCTGTTGAAGACCTGGGAGAGCGGGACGGGTCCGTTGAGAGTCTCGGATTTGGCGACCAGGTCGTGGTGAACCCGGCCCAGGTGGCGCATCCCCTCGGCGTAACTGTCGCGTCGCGACTGGTGGGCGGAGCCGTCGTTCGGCGCGATTTTCATCTTGAGGAGCCGCTGTTCCTCGCTCCGGTGCATCGCCGCGTGCTTCTCGTGGAGCGCCCGGAACTCGGGGAGCGCGTCCTCCATGTACCGGAGCCGGGGATCGCACGCGGCGGCGGCGAGCTCGAGGACGAAGTCGAGCTCCTTCAGGAACAGGGGCGGATACTGGTGGCCGCTGCCGTAGTGGAGCACATCCAGGTCGGGGGTGGCGAAGAACGTGCAGAAGTTCTTCGTCGCGAAGCACTCGTAGTCGTATTTCTCGATGCGCTTCTCGGCGTTCGTGTCGCAGTTATGGAACCCGGGCTGGCGATTGACCCAGGTGGCGATGAACCTGGAATTGACGGCCTTGGCGACCTCGGCATTTGAGAACGTCACGGTTCTCATCACGTTTCCGGCGGCTCAGCAGCCCTCCCGGCTCATGTCGCCGACCAGGTGGAACACCATGAGGAGCTTGCCGGTCTCCCGCGCCTTACGCGCCGCGAGATCCAGGGGAACCGTCCACTGGACGCCCTGGTTGTAGAGCGGCCAGGGCTTGGCGCCGCCTTCGTCGCAGCACCCGGCCTTGGAGTCCTCCGGCAGTTTCGGCCCCGGCCGGGGCGGGAGATCCTCCACGCGTCTCATGCCCGGCGGATCCTGGAACGGCGAAGCGGCGACGAGGAGGAGAGCGGCGAGCGCGGCCAGTCGGTTCATGGATCACCTCCATCCCTTCTGTGGTTGTGACGACGCCCGCCTTTCGCGGGAAAGAAAATTCCGCGATAATCGAGCGATGGCCCGACTGACCCACCTGGACCGCTCCGGCGCCGCCCGCATGGTCGACGTCGGGGAAAAGCCCGTGACGCACCGGACCGCGCGGGCCGGGGCCGAGGTGCGGATGAAGCCCGCGACGATGTCGCTCATCCGCCGGGGGGCGGCCAAGAAAGGCGACGTCCTCTCCGTCGCGCGCATCGCGGGGATCTCGGCCGCCAAGCGGACCGCGGAGCTGATCCCGCTGTGCCACCCGATCGCGACGACCAAGATCGAGGTCGAGTTCGAATTCGCGGGGAAGGGGAGGCTCGACATTCTCGCACGCGTGGAGGCGCTCGACCGGACCGGGGTCGAAATGGAGGCCCTGGCCGCGGCGGCCGTGGCGGCCCTCACCGTCTACGACATGTGCAAGGCGGTTGACCGGGGGATGGAAATTGATAGACTCCGCCTCCTCGAAAAGACGGGCGGCCGGTCCGGACGGTATGTGCGTGCCCGCCGTTGAACGCTAGTCGCGGAAAGCAGCCACCATGACCAAGAGTTACCGCGTCGCCATCGTCGGAGCCACCGGCGCCGTCGGCCGGAAGTTCATCGAGTGTCTCGAGAAGCGCCGCTTCCCGGTGGGCGCCCTCGCGATGTACGCGTCGCCCAATTCCGTCGGCAAGGTCCAGCACTTCGGCGGCAAGCCGCACCGCATCGTCGGCCTCTCGCCGGAGTCGGTCGAGCCGTTCGACTTCGCGTTCTTCAGCGCGGGATCGTCCATCAGCCGCGAGTACGCGCCGCTCTTCGCGGCCAAGGGCGCCGTGGTCATCGACAACTCGAGCGCCTGGCGGATGGATCCGGGACGCCGCTCGTCGTCCCCGAGGTCAACCCGAAGGACGCGTCGCGCCACAAGGGGATCATCGCGAACCCCAATTGCTCCACGATCCAGATGGTCGTGGCGCTCAAGCCGCTCCACGATGCCGCCCGCCTCAAGCGCGTGGTCGTCTCCACCTACCAGGCCATCAGCGGGGCGGGGGGGCGCGCGCTCGCGGAGTTCGACGAGGAGGTCCGCAGCGATTTCCTCAAGGACGGCCTCTCGAAGCGCACGATCTTCCCCCGGCCGGTCGCGTTCAACTGCATCCCGCAGGTCCCGCAGAAGGACGCCTGGCTCCCGACGGGCTACACCGTCGAGGAGACGAAGATGATCGAAGAGACGAAGAAGATCATGGGCGATCCCTCGATCCGGGTCGCCGCGACCTGCGTGCGCGTCCCCGTAAGGAACAGCCACAGCGAATCCATCAACATCGAGACGGAGCGCAAGCTCACCGCGGCCGAAGCGATCCGGGTGCTGAAGCGGGCGCCGGGCGTGGCCGTGGCGGAGACGCCGGACGCGTTCCCCACGCCGCTCGAGACCAGCGGACGCGACGAGACGTTCGTCGGACGCCTGCGCGAAGACCCGAGCGTGGAGAACGGGCTGCACCTGTGGGTCGTGTCGGACAACCTGCTGAAGGGCGCCGCCCTCAACGCGGTGCAGATCGCCGAACTGCTGATCCCGCGATGAAACCGCCTCCGAAGAAGAAGCGGAAGGGCCCTCCCCGCCGGAACGTCCGGCTGGAAATCGAGTACGACGGCACGCGCTACTTCGGCTGGCAGGTGCAGGACGGGAAGCAGACGGTCCAGGGCGAGCTGGAGCGCGCGATCCGGGAGATCGCGGGCGCGCCGGCGACGCTGATCGGATCGGGCCGGACGGACGCGGGCGTCCACGCGGTGGGGCAGACGGCCAATTTCCACACGGCGTGCCGCATCCCCGACGCGAAATGGCCCCTGGCGCTGAACGCTCACCTTCCCTCGGACATCCGCGTGGTCTCGGCGAAGGAGGTCCCGCTCGATTTCCATGCCCAGTTCGGCGCGAAGCGGAAAACCTACGTCTACACGGTGCTCAATCGCGACGTCGCGAGCGCCATCGAGCGCGACCACTGCCACCACGTGCGGCGTCCCCTCGACGTCGCCGCGATGAACGAGGGCGCCCAGCACCTCGTCGGGACGCACGACTTCCGCGCGTTCGGATCCGAGATGTCCGACAAGGAGAAGACGGTCCGCACGATCGACAAGGCCCACGTGATGGTCGACCGCGCCCTCGTCCGGTTCCTGTTCCGCGGCACCGGGTTCCTGTACAACCAGGTCCGCGCGATGGTGGGGACGCTGCTCGACGTCGGGCTGGGCAAGGTTTCTCCCGGGCACGTGAAGGCGGTGCTGGAAGGGAAGGACCGCACGAAGGCCGGCGCGAATGTCCCCGCCAAGGGGCTGTGCCTGATCAGTGTCGAGTATGAGTAAGCCCGGGGTCAGGGAACTGACGTGATCAAGGGTAAATGGGTCATCCTCGCGGTGCTGGTCGTCGCGGTGCTGATGGGGCTCGCGACCTGGCCGCTCCTGAGGATTCGACGCCGCCATGAAATCCACAAGACGGAAGCGCTGCTGGAGGGCATTCAGAGCGCGTGCAAACAATACCGGACGCATCATGGCCGGTATCCCGAGAGCCTCGACTTGCTGAATCCAAGAGCGCCTTTGGAGGTTCTCGATTCGTGGCGCCGTCCGATCCGGTACGAAGTGATTCACACCGAAGGCCGGGTGCGCGCGCGGCTCTGGTCGCTCGGACCCTCGGAGGCTGATTCCGCGGATGACATCAGCGTGGAACTGCCGTGACGGAAGCCAGGCGCTGAACAATCAATTCCATCCAGCCACGTCGTTCCTTGAATGAGTGTTCGTTGGTGATATAATCCATTCAGCATGTCGGTTGCCTTTAGTCCATCACGTCTTTCCGATTCCGAAGCGCGCCGCACGACGTCCACCCGCTCCACTCCTGTCGAGGAGCCCGCCATGAAGATCACGATCACCGGCCGGCATATGGATATGACGGAAGTCCTGAAGAAGTACGCCACGACGAAAATGGAGCGGTTGACGCACTACTTCGACCACGTCCAGAGCGCGGAGTCGGTCTTCGCGCCGGAGAAGGACGGGCGGTATTCGGCGGAGATCATCCTCCACGCGCCCCGGCACGCGATCCTGGTCGTGCACGCGCAGGAGAAGACCGCGACGGGCGCCTTCGACCTCGCGATCGAGAAGATCGAGCGCCAGCTGGCGCGCCTGAAGGACAAGCTGAGGGGCAAGACCAAGAACGTCCGCGCGCGGCGGGTCGCCGCGGGCGAGGCGGAGGCCGTCCTGGGCGACGCCTCCGGGGATAGCTGGTGGTAACCGGGTACGCGGGGAGGAGCGCAGGTCCATGAAGCTGACGGATTTCATCGCGAAGAAGGCGATCGTCGCCGACCTGAAGTCGACGGACAAGAAGGGCATCATCACCGAGATCGTGGCGGCGATGAAGAAGGCCTATCCCTCGGACCGCATCCCCCAGGCGGAGCTCGTGGACGCGATCCTCCATCGCGAATCCAAGTCGGGCAGCACGGGGCTCGGCGGCGGCGTGGCCATCCCGCACGCCCACGTCGACTCCATCAAGAGCCTCGTCGGCGCGTTCGGCCGCACGACCAATCCCATCGAGTTCGGCGCGATCGACGGACAGCCCGTCCACCTCTTCTTCGTCATCGCGTCGCCGCCGGCGCGCAAGACGGAGTACATCGACGCCCTGAAGATCACCTCCTCCGCCAT
>DASRJF010000129.1:0-2397 GCA_035649615.1 Planctomycetota bacterium
TCTCCTGGACCACGTCCTCCGTCCAGGACGGATCCTTCACGAGGCCATGGACGTACGCCCAGACGAGTCGCGCCGTGGCGCGAACGATCTCTTCGAACGCCCCGCGATCGCCCTTGCACGACCGCAGGACCCAATCCCGTAAGGGGTCCATGCTGTCCACCAAGTATGGAAGACGAAACGAGCGCGACAGCACGGAAAAAGCGGATGGTGGATGGTCGATTGTGGATAGTTGATCGTGGATGGGGATTGGCGGTCCTGATCCACAATCCACGATCTACAATCCACAATCCATGAAGATCACCTTCCATGGGGCGGCGAGGACCGTCACGGGCAGCCGCCACCTCCTCGAGGTGAACGGGCAGCGGATCCTCCTCGACTGCGGCCTCTTCCAGGGACGGCGCGAGGAGGCGGACCGGCGCAACCGCCTCCTGGGGTTCGGCCCCGGCGACGTGGACGAGGTCGTCCTGTCGCACGCCCACATCGACCACAGCGGCGCGATTCCCGCCCTCGTGAAGAACGGCTTCAAGGGGAGGATCCACGCGACGCCCGCGACGTCCGATCTCTGCGACGTCATGCTCCGCGACTCGGCGCACATCCAGGAGCGGGACGTCGAGACGGTCAACCGCCGCGAGGGGCTGACGGGCGCCCGGGCCAAGAAGCCGCTCTACACGGAGGAAGACGCGACGCGCGCCGCGAAGCGGTTCCAGGACCACCCGTACCACCGGCCGTTCGAGGTGGGGGAGGGCGTGATCGCGACCTTCCTCGACGCGGGCCACATCCTCGGGGCCGCGATGGTGCGGCTCGACATCACCGAGCAAGGGCGCCGGCGAACGCTCGTCTTCAGCGGCGACCTCGGCCGGGACTGCCTCCCGATCGTGCGCGATCCGGAGAAGGTCGACCGCGCGGACATCCTGCTCCTCGAGTCGACGTACGGGAACCGGGAGCACCCGCCGATCGAGGACATCGAGCGCGACCTGTGCGACCTCGTCAACCGGACCGCCGACCGCAAGGGGAAGATCCTGATCCCCGCGTTCGCGGTGGGGCGGACCCAGCAGATCACCTACCTCCTCAACAACCTGTCGGCCGCGGGCCGGATCCCGCCGGTGCCGGTCTTCGTCGACAGCCCGCTCGCGCTCGAAACGACGGACGTCTTCCGGAAGCATCCGGACTGCTGGGATCCGCAGATGGTGAAGCTCCTCCGCGAGCGGAACGACGCGGACCCCTTCGGATTCCGGATGCTCAAGTACATCCGCACGTCGGACGAGTCGAAGAAGCTGAACACCCTCGAGGGGCCCGCGATCATCATTTCCGCGAGCGGGATGTGCGAGAGCGGCCGGATCCTCCACCACCTGGCGAACCACAGCCAGAACGACCGGAACGTGATCCTCATCGTCGGGTACCAGGCCGAGGGGACGCTCGGGCGGCGCCTCGTCGAGGGCGAGACGCGCCTGCGGATCCTGGGCCGCGAGGTGGAGCGCCGGGCGCAGGTCGTGAAGATGAACGCCCTGTCGGCGCACGCGGGGCGCGGGGAGCTTCAGACCTTCTACCGGGGATTCAAGAACCGGGTGCGGAAGCTGTTCCTGGTCCACGGCGAGCCCGCCCAGAGCGACGCGTTCGCGGCGTGGGCGAAGGAGCACTCGACGGCGGACGTGTCGGTCCCGGAACAGGGGACCGGCGTTGAACTGTAAGGAAGAAGGCGCATGAAACTCGCGATCGCGGTGGCGGCTGCCTTGTTGCTCCCCCAGGAGAAGAACGAGGCGGAGGAGCTCTACAAGAAGATGGAGGCGAAGATCCTCGAGGCGAAGACGATCCAGGCGCGCCTGCAGGGATCGATGATCCAGGATACGCAACATTTGGACATGCGGGGGGAGCTCCTGCTCGGAGAGAAGAACCAGGCGCGGTACGAGATCACGACGCAAATCGGCAGCACCGTGACTCCGAGCACGGCTGTTACCGACGGCAAGAAAATGGCCTTGGTCTACCCCGACGGAAAAGGCGCCCCGACGAATGCGGCGATACCCGAGAAATTCGGCCGGTTGATGCGGGTCCGGCTCGCGCGCGCGGGAGTCGTCGCCGCAACCGAGGCCATGCAGGTCGAGAAGCTATTGAAGGAGGATCCCGCGACGACGATCAGAGTCCGGGACTTCAAGCTCGGCGCCAAGGAAAAGGTGGCCTGGCGCGAAGCGCAGCAGGTCGAGTACCGGATGACCAAGGCGGGCGAGCCTGACCGGGCCGCCACCGTCTGGATCGACCTCGAGACCCACCTGCCGCTCAAACGCGTCCTTAGAATGGGACCCTGGACGGTTACCGAGCGTTACCTCTCGTTCAGCCTCGACGAGAAGATCGAACCCTCGAAGTTTGAACTGCCCTGGGAGGCCAAGTGAATCTGCTCGTCCT
>DASRJF010000130.1:0-2454 GCA_035649615.1 Planctomycetota bacterium
GGTGGCCGTCTCTCGCGTCCGCAGCATGGTGTCTCGTTCTCGTTGAAGGATGGATCAGTCCACGACGATCCAGATGCCGCCGTTGTACTGGTGGCCGCAATTGCCGCCGTGCTTGTGGCCTTCGCTGTGATGCCACTTCCCCTTATGGCTGTAGTGGCCGCAGCTGTCGGAATGCGAGCAGGACGCGGGCGCCACCGACACCGACCCGCCGTTTCGCCCGTGCACGTGGCAACCGGACAGCGCGGCGGACGACATCACCATCGCCAGGATCAAGAGCATTTTCATAGCTTGGTACTCCTCTATTTCGAACCCACATGGGACGTGCCGAGCCGGAAGTGACGCGCCGCCGCCCTAGTCATCGCAAATGACCGGCCATGGGCCGCCGCACGGCGAATCGAAGGTCGGAAGACCCCCGGGAGATCAATGTGATCGACGCCCGCTGAAAGGAACCGTGGACGCCCCCTTCCCGATCGATGGCCCGGGCTTTGCTCTGAAGGGGTTGACTTTGGTTCGGGACGAGTCTCTTTCAAGGAGTGCGCGTGATACTGAACAGGGTGGCGGCGATGCAGGAAGCGGGAACGAAGAAGGATGCGGTCGAGTACGCGACGCGCGAGGCGGCGGCCCCCGGGCTTTCGGGTTTTGCCGGAGGCGACTCGATCGCGATTGGCGGCGTTTTGGTCCTCGTGCTCGTGATCGTTCTCATCTGGTGGCTCCTCACGGACCATGGGCATCACTAAAGTCGCCACGCCCGCGGTCCTCGCCCTGCTGGTCCTCGCCGGGTGCTCGACCTACCTGGGGGGCTCCCGCCCGATTGAACCCGCGGAGTTGGCGTCGCCCGGGTGGATCGCCGCGCCGGACGTGACGTACCTCGCCCAGCGGGAGGACCTGGATTGCGGCGCGGCGGCGCTGGCGATGGTGCTCGCGCACTGGAAGGTCGTCGAGGGAATCGACGACGTGCGCGCCGCCTGCCCGCCCGATCCAGAGCGCGGGATCGAAGCCGGCACGCTCCGCGACTTCGCCAGGAAGATGGGCCTGCAGGCCTTTCTCATCGAGGGCGATTTCAAGGTCTTCGAGAAAGAACTGGCCCGGGGGCGGCCCGTGCTGGTGGGGATGTTCAAGCGGACGGCGGGCGGCCTCGTCACGCACTTCGAGGTCGTCGTGGGATATCACCCGGGGCGCAAGCTGGTGGCGACGCTCGACCCGTCCTTGGGCGCCCGCGTGCACGACGAATCGGGATTCGAAGAGGAGTGGGACCTGGCGAAGCGGCTCACGCTCGTGGTCTTCCGCTTGAAAGCGGAGTGATCAATACATGTTCCGGAACGGGTAGGACATTCGCTCGAGGATCCGCCGGCCCCAGCCCCGGTGATTCCACGTCTTCCGCCTGATCTCCCGCGACCCCGCGAAGTCCCTCTCGAACATCGCCGTCATGCGCGACCCGAAGTCGGCGTCGGACACGACCGCGATCAGCTCGTAGTTGCGGAAGCCCGAGAGTCGATCGATGTTGTACGACCCCACCATCGACAAGGTCCCGTCGACGACCATCGTCTTCGCGTGCATCATCGGGCCGGTCCATTCGAAGATCCGGACGCCCGCGAAGAGGAGCCGGGCGAAAAGCCGCTGCATGCCGTAGAGGACGGGCGCGAAGTCGGTGCGGCCGGGCAGGAGCACGCGCACGTCGACGCCCCGGCGCCGCGCCGCGCGCAGGCTCCTGATGAAGCGCGGCGACGGCAGGAAGTAGGCGCTGGCGATCCAGACGCGGTCGCGCGCCCGTTCGATCGCGTGCCGCTGATGGCGCGCGATTTCCCACCGGTCGCGGAGGCGCTGCGAGCTGACGGTGAAGGCGAGCGCGCCCCCGGCCGGGGGCGCCGCCGGATCGCGCGGGAGCGGCGGATCGTTTTTCCGGAGGCGCGTCCAGAGATCCAGGAACGTCTTCTGCTGATCCAGGACGCACGGGCCCTCGATCTCGACCAGCGTGTCGCGCCACCCGAGGCCTCCGTCGGCGATCGCGGCGTATTCGTTCGAGATGTTGAGTCCTCCGATGAAGGCGACGCGGCCGTCGATCACCAGGAGCTTGCGGTGGTTGCGCCGGCCGATCGCGAACCCCGCCAGCCAGCGCGCGAGCGGATGAAATTCGGCGACCTTCACGCCTTTCGCGCGGAGCTCTCCGAAGAAGGCGTTTCCCGTCGTGCGGGAACCGACGGCGTCGTACAGCAGCCGCACGTCGAGGCCCGCCTCCGCGCACGCGGTCAGCGCGTCGGCAAACGCCCGGCCGGTCGCGTCATCCGCAAACAGGTA
The DNA here is from genome assembly GCA_035649615.1 of Planctomycetota bacterium. Lineage (GTDB taxonomy): Bacteria > Planctomycetota > MHYJ01 > MHYJ01 > JACPRB01 > DASRJF01. The sequence continues at coordinate 2,296 of DASRJF010000130.1, forward strand.
CATTTCCAGGAGCACGCTCTGCCGGGCGCCGCGGATCGCCTCCAGCATCCGGGGGTAAGCCTCGCCGCCGTCGCGATGCAACGTGACCCGGTGGCCGGGGCGCAGCAATTCCGGGCGCAGGCAAAGCCGGTCGGCGGCGTGAAGGGGGGGCATGCCCAG
>DASRJF010000131.1:0-4998 GCA_035649615.1 Planctomycetota bacterium
GTTCGCCCCCGATACCCGCATCCGGGTCAATCCGGCGCAGGAGCTCTCGGCCGCCGGATGCACCATTGGATTCGCGCCCGCGGACGGCCAGGTGTTCCTGGATTCCCACCTCTTCCGGGTCGCGCAGATCGTGAAGGCCGGATTCCCCCGCGATCTCGCGTTGAAGGCGCTCACGATCGTCCCCGCCCGGGCCGCGGGCGTGGAGAATCGCGTGGGCTCGATCGAGAAGGGAAAGGACGCCGACCTCCTCCTGCTCGACGGCGATCCGTTCTCCGGAACCGCCCGGATCCTCAAGGTCCTGATCGACGGCAAGGTTGAGCACGAGGTGTTGCCGTGAGGTTTGCCTGGTGCGCTTGTGTCCTACTCCTGGCGGCCCAGGATCCGCCCAAGCAGGATCCCCCGAAGTCCGAGACGAAGCCCGAGACGAAGGACCCGGCGCCGGTGTTCATCGCCCTGACGGGAGGAGACATCCACACCGCCCAGGGCGTCCTCAAGGGCGCGACGATCGTCTTCAAGGACGCGAAGATCCATCGCATCGGCCACGACCTCGAAATCCCGGAAGGGGCGAAGGTCCACGACGTGACGGGCCGTCTCGTCCTGCCGGGGTTCGTGGCCGCGACGGCCCGCGGCCTCGGCTTCTCGGGGGCGGGGGTCCAGAAAATCGCGGACTCGCTCGATCCGTACCAGGAAACATTGAAGCTCGCCCTCGCCGGGGGCGTCACGACGGCGTACGTGGAATCGGGCGGCGGGATGTTCGGCGAACGGACCGAGGGGCCGGCCGGGACCAGCGCCGTGATCAAGATGTGCTACGGGGACCTCGACCGGATGCTCGTCGTCGAGCCCGCCGCGGTGAACCTCTCGTCCTGGCTGCGCGCGTCCGCGTCGCAGCGGTCCGACATGCGCGAGACGTTCCGCAAGGCGCGGGAAATGCTGGAGAAGATCCGCGACTACGAAGCGCGCCGGACGGCGGGCAAGCTCGCGGCCAACGAGTCGGCGCCCTCGCCCGGCTCGCTCGATTCCTACGTGCGCGTGCTCCGGGGGGACATCCCGGCCCGGATCTCGGCCTCCTCCGCCGAGGAGATCGCGACCGCCCTCGCGCTCGTGAACGAGTTCCGGTTCCGCGCCGTGATCCTGGACGCCGACGAGGCGTGGACGATGGCGGAGGAGATCGGGCGGGCGCGCTGTCACTGCGTGGTCACGCCGCGCCGCCGCCGGCCCGCCGACAAGCGGTCCAACCGCCCGTCGGGAAGCTCGATCGAACAGGCCGCGATCCTCCGGAAGGCCGGCGTCAAGTTCGCGATCGTCCCGCTCGCGGAGCGGATCGACACGGGCGGGATCGCCGGGCGCGACCTGCAAGCGCTGGCCCTCGAGGCCGCGTTCGCCGTCCGAGGCGGGCTCGACGCGAAGACCGCCCTCGAATCGATCACGCTCTCGGCCGCGGAAGCGCTGGGCGTGGACTCGCGCGTCGGCAGCCTCGAGGAGGGCAAGGACGCCGACGTCATCGTGCTGGACGGGGACCCGCTCGACTACCGGACGTACGTCGAATTGACGTTCGTCAACGGCAAGCTTCTCTACGACAAATCCAAGTCGCCGCAGTTCTCACATTTGAAGCGAGCCCGGTAGGACTGTTGACGGTTGACTGTTGACCGTTGACAGCGGATCAACCCACCTGACGATCAGTGGCGAAAGCTCACGAAGAGGCTTGTGAAGCGACCGGGGGGGCAATCAAGTCATTGAATTCAGGTCGTCCAAATGAGGTTCGAAAGCCTGCAGGGGAAGGTTCTTCAAGTAATTGGGAGTTTCATACTGCTGCTCCACCACTTTGATCAAGTTGAACAACTTCTTCGATAGTTCCTCGCAACCCGCCTTCAGGGATTCGAATACCCCGGAATCTGCCAGAGATCTCGTCTCCCGGAGAAGGAGCAGATGCTCCTGGGTCTCGTCGGATGAACCCAAGGCGCGATACAGGTAGGAGAGATACAGGCCTTTGTGCTTCCTCTGCGTGTGTCCTTCAACGATGCTTGCGCTCACGCGCTTCGAGGATCGCCGGATTTGCGATGCCTCCTCGAATCGTTCAGTCATGGGCAGAGTGTGGGACATGGCGTCGATTCGAACGGCCAGATCATGGGCCAGCCGATACACCTCCAATTTCTTCAATGAGGCTTCCATACATCGGAGTGCCCCGTACCCAGGCGGAGCCGCAGGAAATTGCCTTGCAAGCCTACCGGCAGGACTCGGTCTTGGATTGTTGATTGGGCTGGCCTACCGTCAACAGTCAACGGTCAACGGTCAACGTCCGGTTGATCCTATTCAGTCCGCTTCCCGCCAAGTCTTACTGAAATGCGGGAACACTCCTCTATAATCCGGCTGTGGCCATGAACATCCTCCGCAAGGTCTTCCTCACGATCGAGGGATATGACCTCATCCGGAAGGACGAGGTCGTGCTGGCCGCGGTCTCGGGAGGGCCGGATTCCGTCGCGCTCCTGGCCCTCTTGAAAGAGATCAACGAGCTCCAGCAGCTCGGGTGGCAGATCCACGTGGGCCATTTCAATCACGGGCTCCGGGGCCGGGCGGCCACGAAGGACGAGGAGTTCGTCCGGAAGCACGCGGAGGGCCTCAAGCTGCCGTTCGTCCGCGGGTCGGCCGACGTCAAGGCGCTGAGGAAGGCCGAGGGGCTTTCGCTGGAGGAGGCGGCCCGCAAGGCGCGGTACGCGTGGCTCCGGGAGGCGGCCATTTCCGTGGGCGCGAAGAAGATCGCGCTCGGCCACAACCTCGACGACCAGGCGGAGACCATCCTCCACCGGATCATCCGCGGGACCGGCCTGCGGGGCCTCAAGGGGATGGCCCCGATCCGGCGCCTCTCGAAGAAGCACGACCTCTACGCCGTCCGGCCGCTCCTCGAGGTCGAGCGGTACGAGATCGAGTCGTTCCTCAAGGACCGGGCGATGAAGTTCCGGACCGACGCGACGAACGCGGACGTGTCGCTCACGAGGAACCGCCTCCGCAAGCAGCTGATCCCGACGATCGAGCGGGAGTTCAACCCCCGGGTGAAGTCGGCGCTCGTGAAGCTCGGCCAGACGGCGGGCTCGTTCTACCTGCTCGTCCGGGAGATCGCCGACGAGGTGTACGAGAACACGAAGATGCTCGGCGGCGAGGACGAGGTGTGCCTCAACGTCGAGGAATTCGCCAAGCTGCCCCCGGCGATCCAGACCTTGATCATCGACAAGTCCGTGCGCACGGTGCTGGGAGCGCTGCCGCACCTCAACTTCGAACACTACCTCGAGATCATCTCCCTCTGCGGGGAGCAGGGGTACGCGAAGGCGATCCGCCTTCCCAAGGGCCTCGAGGCGCGGCGGGAATCGTACGTGCTCAAGATCTACCGGCCCCGGAAGGCTCCCCCTCCGATGCATTTCCGGGGGCAGAAGCTCGCGGTGCCGGGCAGCACGGTGATCCCCAAGCTCAACATCCGGATCGAGGCGGAAGTGCTCGAGGGCAAGATCATCGGGCTGAAGGATTACATCCGGAACAAGGATTACACCGAGGAGATCCTCGACCTCGACAAGATCCAGGGCCCGCTGCAGGTGCGCGTCCGCAAGACCGGGGACACGTTCAACCCGCTCGGCGCCCGCGGCCGGACGAAGCTCAAGAAGTTCTTCATCGACGCCAAGGTCCCCAAGACGATGCGCGACCGGGTCCCGCTCGTGAGCGACAAGGACCGCATCCTGTGGGTCGTGGGGTACCGGCTGGCGAACGACGTGCGCATCACGGACGACACGAAGAAGGTGCTCAAGCTCAAGGTGAGCCGGGTGACAGAGGGGGGGACCTCATGATCACGGTGGAATACGCCGCCGAACGGGAGCGCATGGTCCGGGACCAGCTCGAAAAGAAAGGGATCCGCAACCCGCGCGTCCTCGACGCGTTCCGGGCCGTGCCGAGGCACGTGTTCGTCAACCCGGCGGACGAGGCCGCGGCGTACGAGGACCGGCCGCTCGCGCTGGCGGGGGGGCAGACGATCTCCCAGCCGTACATGGTGGCGCTGATGACGCAGGCGCTCGACGTGGCGCCGGGTCAGCGCGCGCTCGAAGTGGGAACGGGCTCGGGATACCAGGCGGCCATCCTCGCGGAGCTGGGAGCGCTCGTCCACACGGTGGAGCGCCTCCCGGCGCTGTCCGAGGAGGCGAAGCGCCGCCTCGATCGGGCGGGCTATCACGACATCCAATTCCGCGTCGGCGACGGCACGCTCCGGCGGCCCGGCGAGCCGGCCTACGACCGCATCGTCGTGACCGCGGGGGCGCCGGACGTCCCGATCGGCCTGCTCGCGAGCCTGGGCGAGGGCGGGATCCTCGTCGTGCCGATCGGGGACGATCACGTCCAGGAACTCGTGAGGTTCCGGCGGGGCGAGGGTCGCGTCTCGCGCGAGCGCCTCTGCCGCTGCAGCTTCGTCAAGCTCATCGGGGCCGAGGGGTGGCCCGAAAACTAGAATCTGGAATCTAGAATCTGGAATCTAGAATCTGGAAGATGGAATCTGGAATCTGGAAGATGGAATCTGGAATGGCGGATTCCTCAAACAAGAGCCCCTAGGCACCCCGGATTCGGCTCTTCAGATGCCGCGGTCATGAAGACACGCTGCGCCGTTGCGATTCTTGCGCTCCTGCAGGCGGGCTGTCCCTCCAGTCCCGATCCGCAACACCCTCCCGAGATCGACCTTTCCAGGGCCCGGCAGCTCGAGGCCGAGGGCCGGACGCTCGACGCGATCGTGGTGCACGCGGGCCTCATCGATGAGCTGACCCAGTCGGGCCGGAACGACGCGCAGGCGCACGCGGCGTGGGCGAGGATCCTCGAATCGCTGCGGCGCCTCAAGATCGGCGAGGTCCTGTCCAAGGCTCCGGCGCATGAGCGGAAAAAATGCGCGTCCCTGGAAGCCTGGTGTCTGCCGGCCGGTCCCTCGTTCCTCGTCGCGGGCGCCGCGGGCCGATGGAACCAGGTCCTCAGCCTCGG
>DASRJF010000132.1:0-10691 GCA_035649615.1 Planctomycetota bacterium
TGTTCAAGGATGGAAGACTCGAGGATGCCTGCGTGGTGTTTGAAGAGGCGTTTCGCCAGCCTCTGTCCTCTGCCGCCGTCTACGATTTCGTGAAGAGAGCGGGAGAGGATGCCATCGCCTCGATGATGAACTCCAAGGACGAGAGGATCCGGGAGATCGGCTACCGGATATTCGAACTGGCCAAACCTGGGGGCGAACGTATTCGGCCTCGAACGGCCAACGCCTGAGCCGTTGAGTCGTTCAAACTACCGGTCATGATGAACGCCAAGCGCGCCAATGCGTTTCTCTGGATCGGCAACGTCTGCCTGATCATCGGGATCGTGGCCTTCGCCTTCCAGTTCCTGATCTTTCCGGAGGCCCGGACCCTCGACGTCGCCCCGCCTATTTCCCTCCCGCCCCTCGTCCAGGCGCAGGATCTGATCGACACCACGGCCCTGGCCAAACTCACGAATCCGCTCCTTCCTCCGAAGCAAGGTCCCGAGGACCCCAAGGCGGCGCAAGGACCCATCCGACTGATCGGCACCGACAGCATCGTCGGCGACCCGAAATCCCACGTGGCCTACCTGGAGATCCTCCTCCGCAGGCTCAACGTCAACGCGTATGTCGGGGAGCCGGTGCGCGACGAGTCGACGGGCCTCGAGGTCCCCGAGTTGAAGGATCACCTGCTGAAGAGCGTGACGCCGAAAACCGCCACCTTCACGTACCCCGGGGGCGAAAAGGTCCTCCAGATCGAGGAGATCACCGCGTCCGCCGCGCCGACCGGACCGGGACCCCTCGTCATGCCGGGGGTGGCCGCCGGGACGCCCTGGGATCCGGCCAAGTTCACGACGAAGAAGAACCCCGCGCGGTCGAACGAAGTGCAGGAGGCGTGGGATATCGACAAGAGGGAAGCCGAGTGGGCCGCGGCCAATGTCGACACCATCCTGCAGGGCGTGAGCCTCGAGCCCTACGCGGGCGGGGGACTCAAGATCAACGCCCTGCCCGACGGCAGTTTCGCCGCCGAGCGCGGCTTCCGCACGGGCGACGTCATCCGGGCCGTCAACAGCCAGCCGGTCGACAGCATGGCGAAGCTCACCGACGTGATGAAGGGCCTGTCCAGGAACGCCACCACCCTCACGGTGCAGGTGGACCGCAGCGGCCGCATCTACACGCTGAGCTACACCGTCCCGCGAACCCCGGGCCGCTAGCCGATTCCCCGCCGGGGAGTTAGGCTCTTCGCATGCTCCTCGCCGCCCTCGATGCGGGCAACACCCGGGTCCACGCCGCGCTCTTCGCGCCCCTGGCGGACGGCGTCGTCCTCGTCGAGCGCCGCGAGGATCCCGATTTTCTCCGGTGGCGCGTCCCCGTCGCCGAGGTCGTCTACGCCTCGGTGCGCCCCGAGCTGGACCGCCGTCTCGAGCGGGCGGTGAAGGCGGGATGGGATCTCCGCGCGCGCAAGATGGGCCGCGACTTCCCGGCCGCGATCCGCAACCGGACCCGGCGCCCAGGCCAGACGGGCGCCGACCGGCTTGCGAATGCCGTCGCGGCGTGGCGGCGGTGGAAGCGGGCGTGCGTCGTCGTCGACCTCGGAACGGCGATCACCGTTGACATCGTGAACGGGAAGGGCGACTTCGTCGGGGGGGCGATCGCGCCGGGCCTCGCGGCGATGGCCCGGGCGCTCCACGGCGGAACGAGCCTCCTGCCGCTCGTTCCGCCCCGGCCGCGCGCGGCCCTCGGCCGCGACACGAAATCCGCGATCGAGGCCGGCCTCTACGCCGCCGCCCGCGGCGTGATCGGCGTCGGACGCCACCTGGTGAAGGGGCCGGCCCGGCTCTACGGCACGGGCGGCGACGCCCGCTGGTTCGCCTCCCTGTTCGACGAATTCGTCCCGCACCTCACGCTCGAGGGGATCGCCTTGTCATGGCTCCAGTCCCGCGGACGGTTGCGCTGATCGCGACGCCGCCGGGGCCCGGCGGCATCGCGGTCGTCCAAGTCATCGGGCCCGGCGCCCGCGAGGCGGTCCGCCGCGCGGGAATCCGCCTGGCGCCCGCCCCGGCGTGGTCCCGCCTTGACGACGACGTGCTGGCCTGCGTCCGCCCGGCGGCCGACACGCCGTGGAAACTGCCGACGGTCGAAGTCTCCTGCCACGGGGGAAAGGCCGCTCCCCGCTCGCTGGTCGCCCGGATTGGCGTGCCCGAAGCGACCCGCGCCGCCGTGTACAACGCCGCCGTCGCGCGCCGCGCCCTCGACCGGACGCGGGCCGAGGCCTGGCTCCTCCTTCCCGAGGCGCGCACGTGGCGCGCGGCCGCGATGCTCCTCGAGCAGGCCCAGGGGGCGCTGTCCCGGGTCGTCGACCGGCTGCGGAACCCGGCCGACGCCCGGCGGCTGCTCGAGACGGCCCGCACGGGGCGCTCCCTCGTCGATCCCCCGACCGTCGTCCTCGCCGGCCGCGCGAACGCCGGCAAGTCGACGCTCCTCAACGCGCTCGCGGGCCGCGACCGGGCCCTCGTGTCCGCCCAGCCGGGAACGACCCGCGATCCCGTGGCGGAGACGGTCGCCTTCGACGGGTTCCCCGTGCGGCTCGTCGACACGGCCGGATTCGCCGAGAGCGACGACGCCCTGGATCGCGCATCGATGAAGCTGGCGCGCGAGGCGGCGGAGGACGCGGCGCTGACCTTGTGGGTGAGGGATGCCCGCGAGCCCTCGCGGGCGCACGGCGGACTCTGCGTCGCCGCCAAGATGGACCTTCCCGGCGTGCGGGCCGGGCGGCGGGAAATCCCGATCTCGGCCCTGACCGGCCGGGGGCTCGACCGGCTGAGGCGGGCCATCCTGCGCGACCTCGGGATCGGCCCGGTGAAGGGAGCCGCGGTCTTCACGGCCCGGCAGGAGGCGCTCCTGCAGGCGCTCGCCGCGGGCGGCCGAGCCCGGGATGTGAGGGAAAAGCTGCTCTGGAAGTGACGGGAAGTTCAACGTTCAAAGTTCAAGGTTCAAGGTTCGGGCTTCGAACATTGAACTTTGAACCTCGAACTTTGAACGTAGGAGTGAACGAACCTTGTTAGGCTCAGAATCACGGTTGATGGAACACGCTTCCTTGGGTATACTCTCCCCACTCCGAGGACCCTGAATGGCGCGATCTCCGAAGGGCCCCGCAGACTGGACGCGGCGGCATCTCCTGGGGATTCGCGAATTGACGCGGGGGGAACTCGAAGCCATCCTCGCCCGCGCCTCCGGGTGCAAGAAATCACCCCCGACCGACAAGCCTCTTGGCGGCCGCCGCCTCCTGACGTTCTTCGCCGAATCGAGCACGCGCACGCGCACCTCGTTCGGCATCGCGGCCCGCAACCTCGGGGCGGAAGTCATCGACCTCTCGCCGGCCGGGTCGAGCCTGTCCAAGGGCGAGTCCCTGCGCGACACGGCGCAGACGATCGACGCCCTGGGCGTGGACTTCGCCGTCGTGCGCCACCCCTCGTCGGGCGCGCCCCACAAAGTGGCCGCCGCGATCCGCGGCTCGGTCGTCAACGCGGGCGACGGCTCGAACGAACATCCGACGCAGGCGCTCCTCGACCTGTTCACGATCCGCGAGCGGCTGGGAAGGCTGGACGGCCTTAAGGTTGCGCTCGTCGGCGACATCCTCCACAGCCGCGTGGCCCGGTCCAACCTGTGGGCCCACCGGCTCCTGGGCAACGACGTGACACTCGTCGGGCCCGCCACGCTCATCCCGCGCGGGATCGAGTCGACCGGCGCCGCGGTCGCGCACGACTTCGACACGGTCCTCGCGAACCATGACGTGATCATGATGCTCCGGCTCCAGCTGGAGCGCCAGCGGGCGGGACTCTTCCCCTCGACCGCGGAGTACTCGACGCTGTACGGCCTCACGCGGGAACGCCTCGCCCGGCTCAAGAAGGGGGCCATCGTGATGCACCCGGGACCGATGAACCGCGGGTGGGAGATCGCGTCGGAGTCCGCGGACAGCCCCCAATCGACGATCCTCGACCAGGTGCACAACGGGATCTTCGTCCGGATGGCGGTTCTCACCCTGCTCAACGGTGCCAAGTGAGCTCAATCCTCATCAAGGGCGGCCGGGTCATCGACCCCGCGTCGGGCCGGGACGAGACCGGCGACATCTGGATTGTCGCCGGGAAGATCTCGAAGTCCGGCGGCAAGGCCGGCCGGACGATCGATGCGCGCGGAAAATGGGTCGTCCCCGGGCTCATCGACATCCACGTCCACTTCCGCGAGCCGGGCCACGAGGCGAAGGAGACGATCGCCGACGGATGCGCCGCGGCCGTCGCGGGCGGCTTCACGTCCGTCGCCCCGATGGCCAACACCGGCCGGCCCGTGGACTCGGCGATGGCGGTGCGCTACGTGCGCGACCGCGCGGCCGAGGCGGGCCTCGCGCGGGTCTTCCCGATCGGCGCCGTGACGCAGGGACTGAAAGGCGAGGAGCTCGCGGAGATGGGGCTCATGGCGGAGGCGGGGGCGGCCGCCTTCTCCGACGACGGCAACCCCGTGATGAACTCGGAGATCCTGAGGCGCGCGCTCGAGTACGCCGCGATGTTCCGCAAGCCGGTCATCAGCCACTGCGAGGATGCGCACCTGACCAAGGGCGCCGCGATGAACGAGGGGCTCGTGGCGACGGAGCTGGGCCTCCGCGGCTGGCCCGCGGTGGCCGAGGCCGCGATGGCCGCCCGCGACGCGATGCTGGCGCGCTGGACGGGCGCCCGCGTCCACATCGCCCACGTCAGCGCGAAGGAGACGGTCGAGGTCATCCGCGCGGCGAAGAAGGCGGGCGACCCCGTGACGGCGGAAGCCGCGCCCCACCATCTCACGCTCGACGAGGAATCCCTGCGGACCTACGACCCGCGGTTCCGGATGAACCCGCCGCTCCGCGCCCGGGAGGACGTCCAGGCCCTGGTCGACGCCCTCGCGGACGGGACGATCGACTGCATCGCCAGCGACCACGCGCCGCACACCGTCGAGGACAAGGATCGGGAGTACGACGCCTGCCCGAACGGCGTGATCGGCCTCGAGACGACCTTGGGCGTGATCCTGGCGGACCTCGTGGCCGCGAAGAAGCTCACGCCGATGCGCGCGATCGAGGCGATGACGACCGGGCCCGCCCGGGTCCTCGGGCTCCCGCACGGAACGCTGGCCCCGGGCGCGGCGGCCGACGTCACGATTATCGACCCCGACCGGAAATGGAAAGTCGATCCCTCGAAATTCCGGTCGCGCGGCCGGTGCACGCCGTGGGAGGGGCGGACCCTGAAGGGGGCGGCGGTCCTGACGGTCGTCGACGGGAGAATCGTGTTCGAGAGGTAATTTCCCCCCGGATTCGTCGTACCGCTTTTCGGTGGCGTTGCCATGGAAAACAAATCCCCCTGGGATCTTTGGAAGTTCATCACGCCCTTGAGGCTGATCTTCTGGGGAGGCCTGCTCTGCCTCTTCGACTTCAAGTTCTCCCAGGTCTCGGGCCGGGAGGGGTTCCAGGTCGATGTCCTGAGCGACCTGGTCGGGATGATCCTCGTCGTCGTGGGGCTTTCCAAGATCGCGATGCTCCCCCTGCGGGGCTTCGTCGCGGTGGGAATGAAGTTCCTGGTCGGGGTGGGGATCGTCTCCGCCCTCGCCGCCGCGCTCGATCACTTCATCTTTCGCCGGCCCGACGCGCTCGTCGCCATGCTCCAGCTGCTCGGCCTGGTCGAGCTGGGATCGATGATGCTCTTCTGCGGGCTGATGAGATCCGTCTGCCGCGACGCGGGATTGAGCCGGCCCGCCGATTCGTGGAGGACCACGCTGGTTCTCTTCGGAGTCATCTACGTGATCCCGCTGGGCTTCTTCCATGGCGCCGTGCTCGTCGCGATGGCGACCCGGACCGAGTTCCGGATCGACGTCGGGCCGGCCGTCCTCCTGCTCCTGCCCGTTTTCTTCTTGCCCCTGGTCCACCTCTTCATTTCCACCTCCCGCATGTCGAGGGCGGCCGGCGCTTCAATTGGCGCTTCATCCGCCGCGGTCGTGAAGTAGACTGATCGGGTGCTGTTGATCGACGGGTACAACCTGCTCTTCAAGACCCGCGGATTCGATCCGAAGCGGCTCGAGGAGGCCCGCGACGGGCTCGTCCGGCGGGTCGCCGCGCACTGCGCCGCGACCGGGCGGCGGGCGCGGATCTTCTTCGACCCGTCGCGGAGCGGGACGGGACTCCGGTCCGTGAGGAAGAGCCCCGGCATCGAAGTGGTCCAGCTGTCGGAGATGTCGGCCGACGAGGCGATCCGGGGTCTCGTGGCGGAGTCGTCCGACCGGACGCAGTACCGCGTCATCAGCTCGGACCACGAGGTTTCCGGAGCCGCCGAGAAGCGCGGCTTCGCCTTCATGGCGTCGGAGGATTTCCTGGCGGAGCTGGAGGCGGCGGAGCGGGGCGACCCCCGGGAAAAGCCCGAGGGGTGCGGCCCGGGAGACCTGGACTACTGGATGAAACAATTCGGACTCGGAGGAACCCAGAAATGAAGCTCGCGGAGCATCTCAAGCCCGGCATTTCCGTCGAGATCAGCACCCTCAACGGCCACCTCGTGCTCGGCGGCAAGGGGGACCCTCACCGCCTCGAGCAGGTGGACGACGACGAGCAGGTGCTGCATATCCAGACGACGGTCGCCGCGGGCCGCTTGAAGGGGCAGAAGGCGCGACTCCTGATTCCGTACGCGGCCATCACCGGGATCACGCTCCCCGGTTAGCCGTGGCCGTCCACGCGTACTCCGCGCGGTACGAGCCCGACTGGCCCGACCACGTCTTCCCGACGGAGAAGTACCGGCTCGTCGCGGAGCGGCTCCGCGCGGCGGGGAAGACGCTCGTCGAGCCGGAGGCCGCGACCCGCGAGCAGCTCCTCCTCGTCCACACGCCCGAGTACCTCGACCGCCTCGAGCGCATGACGGAGTCGCCCGAGCTCGGCTACATGGAATTCGAGGTGCCCTGCACGCGGACGACGGTCGAGGCGTTCAAGCTCTCCGCGGGCGGCTCGATCCTCGCGGCGCGGCGCGCGCTCGAGGACGGCGCCGCCGGCAACGTCGGCGGGGGGTTCCACCACGCCTTCGCGGACCGCGGCGAGGGGTTCTGCCTGATCAACGACCTCGCGGTCCTCATCCGCGTGCTGCAGGCGGAGGGCCGCATCCGGCGCGCGGCGGTGATCGATCTCGACCTCCACCAGGGAAACGGGACGGCGCGGATCTTCCGCGACGATCCGGACGTCTACACGTTCTCGATGCACCAGGAGCACAACTACCCGGTGAAGGAGCGGTCGACGTGGGACATCGGGCTCGACGATTACGCGGGCGACGACGATTACCTGCCGCTCTTGCGCGAAGCCGTGCCGAAGATCCTCGACGGACACAAGCCGGATCTCGTCGTGTACCAGGCGGGCGCGGATTGTTACGAGCAGGACAAGCTGGGGCTGCTGAAGCTGTCGAAGGGCGGGATCGCGGAGCGCGACAAGATCGTCTACCGCGCGTGCCGGGAGCGGAAGCTCCCCGTCGTGACGACGCTCGGCGGCGGGTACCCGGTCCGGACGGAGGATGTCGCGGAGATCCACAGCCGGAGCTTGCTGCTCTTGGACGATCCGCCAGGAAGCCTGACCTAGAGCCTCCCCCTGACTTCCACCCATGAAGCCTACGAAGGCCCGGACGTACTGGGACGAAGCCTCGTGGCCGTGGCAGGCGGCGGCGATCCTGGTGGTCCTCGACATCGCGGGGCTCGCCGTCTCGCGGTACCTCGTCAGTGGGGGCGCCGGTCCGATGAAGTCCATCGTCGGCGACTGGGCCATCGTGACGCGGATCCTGCTCGCCCTCACGTTCGCGGCCTACTTCTACGGCCGCGGCGTCCCGGCTCGCGCGTTCGGACTCACGATGGCGGGGTTCCGTCGCCGGATGCGCGAGTTCTGGACGTGCCTCGCCGTCGTCGTTCCGCTGGCCATCGCGCTTTCGCTGATGGCGATCCTGATCTTGCGAGCGGGCGGCGCACGCGACCAGATCGCCCCCCCGCTGAAATTCGAAGACGCGGAGCGGAGGGTCGCATGGATCTGGGTCTTCGTCGTCGCCTTGCCTCCCATGGAAGAACTGCTCTATCGCGGCATTCTCCATCCGGCGCTTCGGGGGCGGCTGGGAGTGGGATGGGCGGTGGCGGCGGGAGGACTGATCTTCGGGCTCATTCACTGGTTCTATGGAATCGATATCGCGTCGCTCCCGGCGTACGCGGCGGGCGGCGCGGCCCTGGCGTGGGTGTACGAACGGACGGGCTCGCTCTTCTTCCCGTGGCTGCTCCATGTCGTCACCAACCTGGCGGCCGTCTGGGTCTCGTCCTACCCCGGCCTCTTCGAGGCGCTGAGGAAATGAACCGCATCGCGCGATTCGTGAGGAACGTCGGGTGGCGCGGGACGCTGCGGTCGGCCGTCATCGCCCTCTTCTTCCTTTTCTTCCTGATCTTCGCCAAGCCCAGGGAGGTCGAACTCGCGATCGCGGCGCCGATCGCGATCGCGGGGTTCTTCCTCGTCTATCCCTTCCGCGATCTCCTCGTCGGCAACCTGAGGGGGACGAGGATCGCGCTGGGCGTGAGCGCCATCCTGATCGTGGGAACCGCGATCGTCCTCGGCAAGGTGATGAAGGCCGTGCCTCGCGAGAACCCGTGGATCGTCACCGCCCTCATGGGAGTGGCCGGCATCTACATGGGCGCCTACTTCTGGGTGCACTCGGACCCTCGCGTCGATAGGGTGGACGAATAGCCGCCGCGTGGCGTTGAACCCCTCATGATCCTGGCGACGCTTTTCGCAGCGCTCCTGGTCCAGGAGTCCGACTCCCACCGGGTCGGCTTCTACTCCGTGTCGTTCAAGGAGACTCACCCCCTGGCGGAGGCGAAGGAGCTGGCGAAGCGGCAAGGATGGAAGCTGGACGAGGTGCGCAAGAAGGAGCCGGACTTCGAGAAGCGGAAGATCGAGGAGGAGACGTTCCAGGTCGTGGTCCCGGACGGGTATGGGCGCGAGAAGAGCTTCGGACTCGTGGTGTGGATCAGCCCGATGCCCTCCGGGGTGCCTCCGGACGAGTGGCTGGAGCCCCTGGCGAAGCGGGACCTCATCGCGATCGGCGCCGACAACTCGGGGAACGACCGCGGCACGGTCTTCCGCGTCGCGCTGGCGCTGGACGCGGTGCACAACGTCAAGGCGCGTTACACGATCGACCCCAAGCGCATTTACGTGACGGGTTTCTCCGGCGGGGGCCGGACGGCGAGCCGGCTGGGGATCACGTATCCCGACGTCTTCACCGGGGGCATCTACCAGGGCGGGGTGGACTTCTACCGGGGGGTGCCGGACCCGGCGGACGCCAAGAGGGAATTCGCGCCCACGTTCATCAAGCCGGAGGGCGATCTCCTCAGGAAAGTGAAGACCGAGAGCCGCCATGTCATCCTGGCCGGAGAGAGCGACTTCAACCGGGCGCCGTGCAAGGCGACGTTCGAGATGATGACGATGCGCGAGAACTTCACGCGAGCGACCTATATCGAAATGCCCGGCGTTCCGCATGTCTGGGCGGATACGGCGACGTTCGCGAAGGCGCTCGATGCGCTCGATGCGCCGCTGAAGGACGCGAAGCCCAAGAAGTAGTTTCAGCCGCCTCGCGCTGATACCGTCGCAGTGGGGGCGAGGCATGGAACCGCGAGAAGCGCGCCGTCGGCTGGTCCACTTCCTCCAACTCGCGCACGCGGGGGAACTGGGCGCCGCCCTCGCGTACGAGAGCCACGCCCGGACGGCGCGCACCGCGCGGGAACGCGACGATATCCTGAAGATCCGCGAGGAGGAGATCGATCACCGCGCCCGCGTCGGTCGGATGCTTGCGAGGCTGGGCGAGCGGCCCGATCCCGCGCTCGAGCGGACGATGGAGCGGATCGGGAGGGCCATCGCCGCGTTCTGCCGGATCGGCGGGTGGTTCCTGCCCATGTACGGCGCGGGGAAGCTGGAGCGGCGCAACATCGTCGAGTACGAGGATGCGGCGCGAGCGGCCCTGCTGTCAGGCCATGGCGAGTTCGCGGACGACCTGCTCGACATGGCCGAGGTCGAGTGGGACCACGAGCGCTTCTTCCGGCTGAAATCCGCCACGCATCCGATGTGGCGCTGGATGCCGCACTGGGATCCGCCGGCGGCGAAGGGAGAAATCCGCGCCTCTTTCGCGCGGTTTTTCCGAGGCGTCTCGGACGAGATCGCATTGTCCCTCAGATCCGACTTCGCCACATCCTGATCAGCAGCCGGATGGCCCAGAGGCCCCCGGCTGTCCAGACCGCCGTAAAGATGATCAGGCTCCAGAGCGGTGGAGCATGGCCGCCTCGCCAGTGGAGGTCCGCGCCAAACATCGTGGCCCAGAGCACGTACTCGCCCACGGCCCAGCCGCAGAGCCAGACGACGAGAAAGGGACCGGCGCACCCGGGCAGGGCGTCGGTCTCGTCGTAGGGGTGGACTTTCTTCATCGCGGCCTCGCTTGTTCCCCAAATTGTGACGAAAACTTTGGCCGTTCATGTCGCCGCTTCTCTGGAAAGACGATCCTTGACGTCATCGCAAGTTGCATGTAAGATACATGCATGAAAGTCGTGCCCTACGGCGTCCGGGAGCTCCAGGCGAAGATCGGCGAGGCGCTTCGAATCGTGGAGCGCGGGGGATCCATCGTCGTCACCTCGAGGGGGCGGCCCGTGGC
>DASRJF010000133.1:0-4257 GCA_035649615.1 Planctomycetota bacterium
GAACTCGCTCGAGTTGAGCAGCGTCCAGAACACGTCTTCGTAAGCGCCCGTTTCGTGGTGCACCTTGGCGACGTGATCCAAGTAGCGCTGGCGCTCGCGGCCCGTCGGGGGCCTCGACAGCGCGGACTTGAAAATCAAATCGAGTCGCCGGGCGGGGTCGGACTCGGTTCGCAGGATGAGGTCGAGCCGCTGGTCGCGATCGACGAGCCCGCGCTGGATCAGGTCGCCATTCAACATCATGAGCGCCTGGGGGATCGTCCCCTGGAATTCGGTCACGTCGGTGTTCTCGTCGTCGCCGAACGTGAAGCGGAACTGGCGGAGGATGTCGCGCCGCACGGCCTCGAGCGTGCGGCCCTTCGCGGCGCCGCGAAGCCGTCCCTCGGATCCCGTCGCCTCGACGATCGAATCGAAGAGCTCGTCGGGGGACATGCCGCGCGTGAGCGCGTAGGGCAGGAACTTCTCGGCGGCGGGCGGGATCCCCCGCGGCCGCCGGCTCGACAGCTGGTAGGCGCGCGACGCGCAGATCGTGCGGATCAGCCACTTGGGGTCGAAGCCCCGCGCGGTGAATTCCCTCGCGAGCGCGTCGAGGAGCTCCGGATGGCTCGGCCGGTTGCGCTCGTTCATCTCCTCGACCGGGTGGACGAGTCCGCGGCCGAAGAAGTGGGCCCACATCCGGTTGACCAGCGCGCGCGAGAAGCGGAGGTTCTCGGGGCGGCTGGCGAGCCGTCCCAGGGCCGCGCGCCGGCCTTCATCCTTCCCGGGCAGGGCGCCGTCGAGGAAGCGGGGCGGGATCGCGCGCCGCGTCCGGCCGTCCCCCAGGACGGCGTCGCCGTTCGGGGCCTCGAAGACCAGGATCTCGCGGTCCTTCGGATCTTCGGGCTTCACCTTCCGCTGGCGGAGGCGGATGAAGAACGCGTTGATCCCCTGGAAATCCTCCTGGGTCCAGCGGTCCCAGGGGTGGTCGTGGCACTGCGCGCACTGGATCTGCGCGCCGAGGAAGACGCGGGCGACGCGGACGGACAGTTCGGCCGATCCGCCCTGCCGGATGAACTTCCACGGGAAGACCGCCGGGCCCTCCTTCTGGGGGATGCCCGACGCGGTCACGAGGCGGCGGAACATCTCGTCGAGCGGCAGGTTTTTCGCGAAGACCTCCGCGCGCAGCCATTCGAGGAGCGTGTCGCCGGTGTCGTTCTTGACGCCGTAGTCGTACCCGATGAGGAGCGCCTCCCAGATCCCGGCCCAGTTGCGGGCGTACCGCTCGTGGGAGAGGAGGTCCTCCACGAGCCGCGCCCGGCGGTCGGGCCGGCGGTCGCCGAGGAACCGGTCCACGAGGTCGAGCGGCGGGATGACGCCGAGGATGTCGAGGTGGACGCGGCGGAGGAAGGACGCGTCGTCGGCCGGCGTCGCGGGACGGAGCCCCTCGCGGAGCCACGCGGCGGCGATGGGGCCGTCGATCAAGTCGGTCTCGGGAGGCGCGGCGTGGCGATCCTGGCCCGAGCCGAGGATCAGGATCGCGGCGAAGGCCAGGCAACGCAACATGACCAGGCGAGTCCTTGGTTCAAAGTCCAAGGTGATCCAATGTCCGGAGTCCTTGGACTTCGACCCGGGACTGCGGATCACTCTGGATCTTGAACACAGGACCCTCCCCCTTGGATTCTCGGGCTCCACAGGTTATAACTTATGAGTACGACCGGAGCCGGCGATCTGATTCTATCACCGGCTCCGTTGGAGAGAGGGCCCGCCTTCGTCCGCCTTTGTCCGCCTTCGCAGCGATGCTGCTCCGGCGGGACTTCGGCGGGACTACGGCGGGGTGAACATGCCCGTCGATGTCGATCTCGAGGTCGGCCGCCTGGCGGTCGCCCGGGGATGGGTCACCGACCGTCAAGTCGAGGTCTGCCTCCACGTCGCCAAGACCTCCACGCCGCCCCTGAACCTCATGCAGGTCCTCCTGTCGAAGGGGCTCGCCACCGAAACGCAGGTCCGCGATCTCGCGCAAACCGTCGGCGCCACGCAGGACACCGGGATGGTCGCGCGGGTCGGGCTCACCCCGGGCTCGTCGTTCGGGCGCTACGCGATCCTCGCCGAAGTGGGCCGCGGCGGCATGGGCGCGGTCTACAAGGCCATGGACCCGGTGCTCAACCGCGTCGTGGCGCTCAAGATCCTCAGCGACCGCTACATCGCGACCGAGGAGGACGTGCGCCGGTTCGAGCGCGAGTCGAAGCTCGCCTCCAAGGTGCGCCACCCCCATCTCGTGCGGGTGTACGAGGCGGGCGTCCACGACGGCGTCCCTTTTTTCACGATGGAGTTCGTCGAGGGCCGGACGTTCGACGACATCCTGCTCGAGGAGCTGACGTCCGTGTTCCGCGCGGGGAAGGGGCCCCGGCTCTCGCGCGACGCGAAGCTCCGCGTGATGATCCGCGTCGCCGAGGCGGTCCACGTCGCCCACCGCGCGGGGATCATCCACCGCGACCTCAAGCCCGCGAACATCGTCATCGACGCGGCGGACGAGCCGCACGTCACCGACTTCGGCCTCGCGAAGGAGGTGGCGTCGGTGTCGTTCCTGACGTCGACCGGCACGGCGATGGGGACGCCCTACTACATGCCTCCGGAACAGGCGAGGGGCGACGTGCGGTCCCTCGACCCGCGCACGGACATCTACGCGATGGGAGCCGTGCTCTACCACTCGCTGACCCTCAAGCTCCCGTTCATGGACGAGACCGGCGCGGCGGTCCTGCGGAAGGTGATCGACGACGAGCCCGAGCCGCCCCGGAGGATCGATCCCACGATCGACCGCTCGCTCGAGCGGGTGATCTTCAAGGCGATGGCGAAGGAGAAGGAGCGCCGGTACGCGACCGCCGCGGATTTCGCGCGCGACCTCGAGCGGTGCCTCGCGGGCGAGCCGGTCTCGGCGAAGGGGCCGACGCCGGTCGCGACGGTCAAGAAGTGGGTCCGCCGGCGCCCCGCCTGGGCGGCGGCGGCGGGCGCGTCCATCGCCGTCCTGTGGATCGTCTCGATCGTCCTCTTCTTCCGGCCGGGCCGCCTCACGCTGCGCACCGATCCCGCGGGAGCGGAGGTGTGGATCGACGGCGCGAAGCTCGACGCCGTCACGCCGATCGAGAACCACCGGCTGCCGCGCGGCCGCCACGACGTGAAACTCGTCCGGACCGGGTACCGCGCGCACGCGTTCCGCGTCGACCTCGGGGGAGGCGGCCAGGAGGTGCGGCAGGAGCGGCTCGAGGCGCAGACGGGACGGATCTCGCTGGCGACGAATCCCGCCGGCGCCGAGGTGCGCCTCGAGGGTCCGCAGCGGCTTGTGTTGAAGACCCCGGTGGATCTCCTGGCGCTGCCCGACGGCGACTACCGCGCCGAGTTTTTCCGGCCGGCGTTCCAGCTGGCGTCCGCGACCGTCACCGTGCGCGACCGGACCGACGCGCGAAAATCGGTCGAGCTCCGCGAGGCCGTGCGGTGGCGCGCCGAGCCTTCGCGCGAGGGGATCCATCCCGAGCTCGCGACCGGCGACCTCGACGGCGACGGCCGCCTGGACGTCGTGGGGGGCTCGAAGGACGGGAAGGTCTTCGCGCTGTCGGGAAGGGACGGCCACGTGATGTGGGCCCACGACTCCCGGACCCCGGCCCAGACGCGGCCGGTGATCGGGGACGCCGACGGCGACGGGCTTCCGGACGTGCTCCTCGGGACGGGGACGACCGGGTTCCTCTGCCTGCGCGGCAAGGACGGCGCGTCGCGGTACTTCGCGCGCACCGGGCAGCGGACGTTCGTCGCGGACGGCTTGCGCGATCTCACGGGGGACGGGATCGCCGATCCGGTCACCGTGGCGTGGGACGGGGTGCTCACCGTCTGGGCGGGGCGGTCGCTCCTTTCCCTGAAGCCCGATGTGCTCTGGACGCTGCCGCTCAAATCGCGACCCGTGGGCGCGCCCGCGTGGGTCGCGGGCCTGGTGGTCGTCGTCACCGAACCGGGGCGCGTCTTCTTCGTGAACGTCGAGGAAAAGTCCGTGCGCCACATCGATGTGTCGCCCGCGCCGCGCGCGTGGGCGTCGCTGGGCGGCAAGCTCGCGGTCGTGGACAAGAACGAAGTGGCGCTCTGGCCGGTGACCGGAGGCGCGCCGCTGTGGCGGAAGAAGATCGGGGCGACCCCGGTCGCCGTCGCGATCGGACCGGTCGTCGCGGTCTCGACGGAGGAAGGCCATCTCGTGGCGCTCGACCTCGCGGACGGCCTGGAGCGCTGGAGGTTCCGCGC
>DASRJF010000134.1:0-3076 GCA_035649615.1 Planctomycetota bacterium
GTGACGCTCGGTCTGACGATCGGCGGCCGTTTCAAGTCGTCGGAAGTCGTGCCCTACTGGATGGCCCAGGTCGCGGGCGCCATCGCCGCC
Source organism: Planctomycetota bacterium (assembly GCA_035649615.1). Lineage (GTDB taxonomy): Bacteria > Planctomycetota > MHYJ01 > MHYJ01 > JACPRB01 > DASRJF01. The sequence goes on from DASRJF010000134.1 coordinate 91, forward strand.
GCGGGGTTGCTCTGTGTCATCGCGGGCGGCAAAGAGGGATTCGACGTCGTCAAGAACGAGCTCGCCACCAACGGCTATGGCGCTCATTCCCCCGGCAAGTACGCGCTCTCGTCGTGCCTCATCATCGAGGTCACGATGACCTTCATGTTCCTGATGATCATTCTCGGCTCCACCGACGAGCGCGCGCCGAAGGGTTTTGCGCCGATCGCGATCGGACTCGGGCTCACGCTGATCCACCTGGTCAGCATCCCGGTGACCAACACGTCGGTCAACCCGGCCCGCAGCACCGGTCCCGCGATCTTCGTCGGCGGCTGGGCGCTGACACAGCTGTGGCTCTTCTGGGTCGCCCCGCTTGTCGGCGCGGCCCTGGCGGGGGTGGTGTACTGCTGGGTCGGCAAGCCGGCCGCACCTTCGCAGGCGTCGTGATGTTCTAAGCAGGGCCGACTGAGATCTCGCACATCGCGAGCAATGTCTTGGCCCTGCTTATCCCGAGCGAGCCGGAGGCGAGTCGAGGGATATCCTTCGACTCCGCTGCGCTCCGCTCAGGATAAGCGGCCTGCAAGGTGTGCAACTACTTACTTCGGGCCGCTTAGATTCGCCTAGGGTTCACTGGCCTTGAGAGCGCTCAGGGCCAGATCCACTTCCTGCCGGATCAGGTCGTGCTCGACCGGGAACCGGACCCGGGACTCCGGGCGCGTCCAATCGATCGACGCGATCAACAGCGCGACCCTCGTTTCGTATTCCGCCTCGAGGCGCGCCCGGGCCTGCTCGCGCTGGGCCTCGCGGCGCCGCGGGTCCGCGAGCGCGCTGTCGCGAGGGCCGGCGTCCGGAGCGGGCGGCCGCGCGATGTCCCGGCGGGGCGGCGGCTTCGGGACGCCCGCGACGGAACGCGACGCGCGAGCGGGCATCCCCGACTTCGACGCGCGCGCGACCCACGCCACCGCCCCCAAAACGATCAGCGCCGCGAGAATCAGGGCGACGCAGACCTTCATGTCGCGCGAGTCTAGGACCGCGCGCGAAGCGCCCGCAAGCGGGCTCCGGACTCGTTAATCGAAACTTCAATCCGCCTGAAGACGGCCTTAACCGGAGTCGGATCTACTTCCCCGCGTCGTCCTGCTCAATTTCTTTTCCAGGAGGCGGACCATGGATTCGAACTCGAAGGCGAAGTCGGTCACGAGTCGCCGGTCGTTCCTGACGGGCGGCGCGGCGCTCGTCGGCGGCCTCGCGGCCGCGGGCCCGCTGCAGATGCTGCTGGCGAGGTCGGCGGCCGGACAGCCGACGCGGGCGAAGTTCAGCCCCGATTACGGCCCGCTGGCGGCCGTCAACGACCTGACCACGGGGCTCCCGCTGCTCATGCTCCCCGCGGGCTTCACGTACCGGTCGATCGGGTGGGCCAAGGATCCGCTTGAAGACGGCACGCCGACCCCCGGCCTCCACGACGGGATGGCCGTGGTCACCACGCAGGGAACCCACGCGGTGCTCATCCGGAACCACGAGGTCCGGACGGCGGGCTCGTCGTTCGGTCCGGCGTCCCTCACGTACGACCCCAAGGGCGCGGGCGGAACGACGAACCTCCTCGTCGACCTCAAGACGGGCGAGCTCATCAAGGCCTGGACGAGCATCGCGGGCACCGACACGAATTGCGCCGGCGGCGTCACGCCCTGGGGTTCGTGGATCACCTGCGAAGAGACGCTCGACGACACGACGACCGGCATGGAAAAGACCCACGGTTGGGCCTGGGACGTGCCCGCGTACGACGCGCCCGACCTGGAGCCGCTCTGGGGCATGGGCCGGTTCGTCCACGAGGCCGTCGCGGTCGACCCCCACACGGACATCGTCTATCTCACCGAGGACCGCGGGACCAGCGGCCTCTATCGTTTCTCCGACGACAATCTCCGCAGCGGCCGGCGCGGCCGCCGCGGCAAGGCCCGGAAGAACTCCCCGCTTTCGGGCGAGGGCGTTCTCGAGATGCTGCGCGTCGTCGGCCAGACCGCCGACCTGCGGGGCCACCTCGTGGTGGGCACGGAGTGGGACACGGAATGGGTCGTGATCGACGACCCGGAGCGCGCCCACAGCCCGGGCACGACGGACTCGCTCGGCTGCTTCAAGCAGGGCCTGGCCAAGGGCGGCGCGACGTTCTCCCGTCTCGAGGGGATCTGGTACGGGAACAAGGTCTTCTACATCAACTCGACGGACGGCGGCGGCGCCGACGAGGGCCAGGTCTTCGCGTACGACCCCAAGCGGGAGAAGCTGACGCTCATCTTCGAGTCGCCCGACGAGGAGACGCTCGACAATCCCGACAACATCACCGTGAGCCCGCGCGGCGGGATCATCCTCTGCGAGGACGGCGATCTCACGGGCCAGCGCCTGCAGGGCCTGACCCTGGACGGCCAGATCTTCGAGTTCGCGCGGAACAACGTCCAGCTGAACGGCGAACGGAACGGCCTCACGGGCGATTTCCGCGGCATCGAATGGGCGGGGGCGACCTACAGCCATGACGGCAAGTGGCTCTTCGTCAACATCCAGACGCCGGGGATCACCTTCGCGATCACCGGTCCGTGGAGCAACGGCTCCCTGTAGTCTCCAGGTCCTGACCTTCAAGGCGGCCGGGTCGCATGACCCGGCCGCTTTTCTTTTTGGCGACGGCCCCTGCAGAAACCGCGTTCCGGGGGTCGTGGGATTCCGGGAACAAGCGCTTGCAGTTCCGTGTAACCCGGTCCCGCCCGCGTTTCAAATAAGTGTGACGCACGAGTCGTCACCCGCATGACAGAAAGGAGGTGCGTCGGGGCGCTAGCAGGCACGCCGGAACTCGATGGCGATCGAAAAATCGCGCCGATTCCCGGGACCTCGAAACGCGGATGTCCATCGGGCGTCGGAATCAGGCGTCGGCCGGGTACGGGAACTCTTGGTCCTTGCGAGGACTACCCTGACCCCGGCCCCTGGGGAGAATCGCGTCGGCTTCGGCGGCCTGCCTCGTCCACCTGTG
>DASRJF010000135.1:0-3723 GCA_035649615.1 Planctomycetota bacterium
GACTGCCGCCGAACACGGTGTGGGTGAGGTATTCGCCGGGCCGGCCCGACCTGTACGGCGAGGGCGCGGACGGGAAGGTGCCGGTGGACGGGCGGCCGGTTTTCGTCTTCGTCCGGATGACGGAGGGGCGCGATCCGAAGCGGATCCAGAAACTCTACGGGCCCGTGTCGTCCTCGATCGCGAAGGCGTTCGACATGTTCCCCGATTTCGTGTGGATCAGGATGGAGGAGTTTCATCCGGACAAGGTGGGACAGGGAGCGAAGTCGTATACCGAGATCCGCAAACAGAGAAAGCGATGACTCCCAAGGAACGCGAGCTGCTCCTTCACGTGCTGGGTGAAGGCTATGACCACCGGGCCTGGCACGGGACAACCCTGCGAGGCTCGCTGCGCGGTGTGACGGCGAAGGAGGCGGTCAAGCGGCCCGCGCCGGGAAGGCATTCGATCTGGGAGCTCGCGGTCCATGCCGCGTACTGGAAGTACGTGGTCTGGAGGAAGCTGACGGGCGCGAAGCGCGGCGCGTTCCCGCGAGCCGGCAGCAACTGGCTGGCGGTTCCCTCGCCCGCGACGGAGGCCGCCTGGAAGCGCGACGTCGGGTTGCTGGCGACGTGCCACCGGGACCTGCACGCCGCCGTTGAAAAGCTCGACACGCTGACGCCGCGCCGCCGCCGCCTCATCGCGGGCGTTGCGCTGCACGACGCCTACCACACGGGACAGATCCAGTTCGTCAAGCGTATGATTCGGGCACGGGAGACCCAGACATGAATCGAATCGCGGCGGCGTTCCTGGTGACGGCGGCTTTGTCGTCGATCTCCGCGGTCCAGGAGAAGCCTGCGTCCGAAGCCCAGATCATCGTCCGGCTGGTCATGATCGAGACCGCCTCGGACGCCTGGAATGACCTGCGCGAAGTGGATCCGGCGTTCAAGGCGCTCGGCGCCGATGTCGCGCGGCTCGCGAGCGGGCTCGAGGCGGAGGACATCGCCGCGCGGGCCAAGGCCGCGGCGGAGATCAAGGCGCTGGGGCTCACGGCCTACGGCGCCATCAAGGACATCCGGGACAAGGCGTCGATCCCCGCGGTTCGCGCGGAACTGGAAGGCGTGATGGCCTCGCTCGCGGGAGAGTCGGCGAAGGCGCTGGCCTTTGCGCCCTCGGCACGGAAAATGGGCGCCAAGGAGGGGGCCGCCTTGCTCAAGCGGCTCAAGGACTCCAAGGAGGTTGCGCAGGAGCCGTTCATGTCGGTCAAGGACGGCACGACCAGTTCCGCCTTCGTGGGCGACACGATTCCGGTGGAGACCGGCCGGGTGATCAAGATCCCGAGCGGAGAGGGATCCGTGAAAGTGGAGAAAGAGCTCTCGCCCCAGACCCGGGGCGTCCAATTCGTCGTCCTTGGGAGAGTCGTCGATCTCGACAAGCGGAGCGTGTCGCTCGAGATCACGGCCACGGCGCTCGGGCCGGCGACGGCGGTGAAAGCCGAGAAGGTCTCGGCGTCGCTCCAGCCGACGTTGATCTCGGGGCAGTATTACCTGGCGGGTCCGTTCCCCCCGGCGGAGGACAAGGGCAAGCCGTGGTGGATTCTCGTCGAGGCCCAGGTCGTGAAGCCGTGAGGCGGTCGCGGGTTCGTTGACTTCGCGCGCGACCGGGGCCTATCCTACTCCCACACTCAGCGGAGGCCGACTGGAGGCGCGACATCGCGTTGCTGGCGACGTGCCACCGGGACCTGCACGCCGCCGTTGAAAAGCTCGACACGCTGACGCCGCGCCGCCGCCTCATCGCGGGCGTTGCGCTGCACGACGCCTACCCCACGGGACAGATCCAGTCGTCAAGCGTATGATCAGAAGCGGGCGGTGAATTCCGACGGAGGTCCCATGATTCGAGCGCTGGCGATCCTTGTCTTCCTGGCTGGAAGCGGCGCGACCCTCGCGCCCCAGGATCCTCCCGCGGCGAAAAAGCAGATCTTGCTGAAGAACACCATGTACTCCGCGAAGGCCGATCTCTGGGCCGACGTTCGAGAGGTCGACCCCGAGTTCAAGGCCATCGGAGCCGAGGTCGCGAAGCGGGCGAAGGGGCTGGAGGCGGAAGCGATCGAGGACCGCAACAAGGCCTCCGGTGCCCTGAGAGCGCTCGGCTTGGCCGCCTTTGGAGCCATCAAGGAGGCGCGCGACAAGGCCGCCTCCGAGACGGTCCGGTGGGAGCTCGACGCCATCCTCAAGGATCTGGCGGGAAATTGGCCGGCGACCCTTTCGAGCGTGCCTTACGGTCGGCCCCTGGGCAAGGCCGAAGGAGAAGCTCTTCGCAAGAGACTGGCTGAACAGAAGATCAGGATCTTTCAACAGCCGTTCATGAGCCTGCGCGACGGCGCGCCCGCGGCCATCTTCGTCGGAGAAGAGGTTCCCGCGGGCGCCGGCGGGCGCCGGATCCGGATCGATGCGGAGGGAAAGAAGCTGAAACTCGAGGAAACGCGTCCCGCCTCGACTCTGAAGTTTGGGTTCGAGATGCTCATCAAGCCCGCCGTGACGGGCAAGGACGGCAAGTCCATATCGCTCGAGATCGCCATCACCAGCACCCACATTCGCCGCCCGATCCGGGAAATCGAGACGCCGCTCGGCCGCGAGCTGGATCCCGAGGTGGTGAAGATCGGCATCGACTTGAGTCCGGTCTTGCAAGACGGGCAGGCGTACATCGCGGGCCCGTTTCCCTCCGCGGACTCGAAGGAAGACCCGTGGTGGATTCTCCTCGAGGCCCAGGTCGTGAAGCCGTGAGGCGGTCGCGGGTTCGTTGACTTCGCGCGCGACCGGGGCCTATCCTACTTCCACATCTTTATTGGAACACCCATGGGCAAAACCATCGTCGGTTCGGTCGGATCGGGCGGAATCAACGGCACGAAAGACACGATGACGATCCAGTACCTTCTCAATTGCGTCCCCCAGACCAAGGGCGGGCCGATGGTCGAGCTCGTCGTGGACGGCATCCTCGGGCCGAAGACGATCGCCGCCATCAAGGCCTTCCAGAAGGCCAACCTTCCCTTTGCGGACGGCAGGGTCGACCCGGGCAAGCAGACGTTCGTGGCCCTGCAGGCCTATGATCCCCAGCCCAACACACCGATCAATCTCGGCGGGCCGAAATTGTCGTCCAATCCCGCCGCCAAGGAGGGGGCCGGGTCCAAGGGCCTCGGATACAAGGACGCCGCGCACAAGGAGGCCGCGTACAAGGGCGCCGGGCACAAGGCGGGGTACAAAGAGGGCCTCGGGTACAAGGACGCCGGCCACAAGACTGGGTACAAAGAGGGCCTCGGGTACAAGGACGCCGGACACAAGGTCGGCGGATACAAGGAAGGCGTCGGGTACAAGGACGCCGGACACAAAGTCGGCGGGTACAAAGAAGGCATCGGGCACAAGGACGCCGGGTTGGGACACAAGGACGTGGGCGGCAAGTGGGCAGGACACAAGTTCCCGGGCAAGGGTTTCTAGACCGGCGTCGCCGTGCCCGCGCTCACCGCATTCGTCCGGGAAGTCCTCCTGCCGGGGAGCCGCGACACGCGGCCGCGCATCGACGCCTCGACCTGCCGCTTCAAGTTGAAACCCGGGCGCTCCTCCATCCATCGCTGGGGGATCTTCGCGGCCGAGGCGATCCCGGCGCGGCGGCGGGTGATCGAATACACGGGCGAGCGGATCACCCGGGACGAGGCCTACCGGCGGCGCCTGCGCCAGCACCTCTACCTGTTCCGG
>DASRJF010000136.1:0-9414 GCA_035649615.1 Planctomycetota bacterium
TGGGATCTCGAGGGAGAGTTCGACAACTTGGTGCTGGATGTGGACGAGTCGGGCGACGCGCAGATCGAGCGGCGGGTGAGCGACCTCAGATCTTCGGGGCATTACCTGGACGAGAAGTTCGGCGTGACGTGGAGTCGTGACAATGACAAAACCGTTCCCGAGTCCGGAAAGCTGAAGAGCCAGATGGACCAGTACGTGGCGCGGATGATCGACTCGCCTCTTTCAGGACGCATCGATGTCGAGGGGAACACGACCCTGGCGGCACCCGTACCCAGCCGCCTCATCGTGCGGCAGGGGATGATGTACTGGCCGATCCCGAAGGACAAGATCGCGTGGCATTCCCACGATGTGATGGCGGTGCCGATTCTCCATGACAAGCTTGAGCTGAGATTCGAGAATTCAATCAAGGAAGTTTCCGGAGGTATCGCGTTTATCGTCGCCCCGGTCAAGCTCAAGAACGACGACAAGCCGGCCCGGGGCTTCATCGTCTCGGGCGGAGCGAAAGCCGAGTTCGACGTCGCCGCGGGTCGGTTGAAGTCGCTCGACCTGGAGATTCGAATCGCGTTCACCGGCAAGGGGCGGGTCCCCGGCGGGGGAGAAGGCGACGTGCGCGGCGTCGCGACGTACCGCGAAACCCAGCGGCTGGTACAATGAACGTAGAACAAGAAGGGCTCGAAATGGGCGAAAAGCGGGGTTCCGGCAAGTTGTTACCCGCGGGTAACATGAGTACGGGATCGTATCAATTCGGTTCCAACCCCGACTCTGGGTCCAGGTCTGGATTGGGTCAATTCAACGATTCCTGGATGGATCCGACGGAAGCCGAGACGGGGTATTGACGTAAAGTGTTCCACATGAGATGGTTACTCGCTATCGGCCGGTGAATTGAGGCTCTTCCATTTACTTTCTTCGGGGTATGTATAGTGTATAGCCAATCTGGGACTTGTGGCACAGGGTTTGCGGAATGGGAGGTCGCATGAGACTGCATTCAGTCTGGACCGTGGCTCTTGGCGCTACGCTCCTGCTCACCACGTCGGCCTCGGGGCAGGACAAGGGCGCGGAAATCAAGTACAAGTTCAGGAAGGGCGACGTCCTGAAGTACGACGTCACGAGCAGCCTCGACGTGTCGCAGGTCGGCACCCACCCGAATTTCCTCATGAACGGCAACGACAAGCCCCTCTCGTGGGCCGTCAACGGCTCGTTCGAGAACAAGGTCGTCGAAGTCAACGAGGCGGACGGCGCGGCGCAACTCGAGCGCACCGTGAAGTCGATCACGTCGACCGGCCACGTCCAGGACGAGAAATTCAAGTTGTCGTGGAGCGAGGAGAAGGACAAGGCCAAGCCCGACGAGAACAAGCTCGCCAGCCTCATGGACCGGTTGGTCGCGAGCATGATCGCCAACCCCGTCAAGTACTCCGTGGACACCGAGGGGAAGTCGACGTTCCAGTTCCCGGACCTGGGCCGCCTCGTGATGCGGCGCGGCATGATGACCTGGCCCATCCGGCCGAGCGAGATGTCGTGGACGACGACGGAGGAGATCGCCGTGCCGGTCCTGCACGACAAGATCAAGCTGGAGTTCAAGAACACGGTCACGCAGGACGCCACGCGGACCGGCTACAAGGCGCGCATCATCACCGCGACCCCGTCGCTCAAGAGCGCCGAGAAGACGCCGGGCTTCGGCTACGATAACCTCACGTTCGCCGTGTCGGGCCAGGCCAAGGCGGAGTTCGACATGACGAACGGCCGGCTCGCCAAGCTCGAGCTCGACCTCACCATCCGGTTCTCGGGCAAGGGCCAGGTGGGGGACGGCGGGGAAGGCGACATCAAGGGCGTGGCGACGTACAAGGAAACCCAGGTTTACAAAGATTAGGGACGACGGGAAAAAGTAGGAGAGCTCTATGAGCACGTTGCGGAGCGCAGTCTCTCGCCGGCGCGGCATGGTGTTGATCATCGTGCTGAGCGTCCTGGCGGTGATGGCCATCCTGGGCATCAGCCTCTTGACGCTGAGCGCCCTCGAACGGACGGTGACGGACAACCACCTGCACCAGGTGCAGGCTCGCCTCTCGGCCCGATCGGGCGTCGAAGACGCCATGGCCCGGCTGCGGGACGGAGCCGTCCTTCGCTCCGCCTTCGACCAGGACAACGAGTGGATCTACCGCGGCAACGACATCGACGGCAAGGACCCGTCCAAGCGGGCCGAGCCCGTCGCGTGGGGCCAGCTGCCGTCCTTCCCGAAGAAGTCGGCGAACGGCCTGAACGAGACGGTCGACCTCTGGCGCGACGACCTGAAGGCCACCGTCAAGGTGGGCGTCAGCGGCACGTCCGCCGGCCGCCACACGCGCAGCAACATCTATTCGCTCGAAGTCCGCGACCTGTCGTCGTGCATCTACATCAATGACGGCGTCCACCTGTACGGCGCCAACACGTCGAGCGTCTCCCAGAACCTGCGCCGCATCCTGAACCGGCTCGGCGAGCACTCCAAGATCGGCATCGGCCAGCTCGGCAACCTGGTCGTCGGCCAGCGGCCGTCCACCGGCTACGCGAGCATGCAGGACTTCCGCAACGTCATGAAGACCAAGGGCAACCTGAAGGACATCCAGCTCGACCGCCTGCAGCGGTACATCACGACGGTGGCGTGGATCGACAAGAACGTCGTCAACCCCGCCCCGTTGAGCTCGGCCACGGTCGGCAGCTACCCGGTCAAGTACGAGCGCGGCGGCGACGGCGACACCTACATCTATCGCCGCGGCCCGGGCCGGGACAACTCGAACGAGGACCGTTCGAAGGACTCCCGCCTGGGATGGATGCCCGATTTCGGCGGCATCACCGGTCTCGGCGGCATCACGGCCCACGTGTACGGCTATGACGAGCTGTATCCGACGTACGTCGAGGTCACGCACCGCGCTCCGGTGAACGTGAACACGGCGGAGGAGCCGGTCCTGATCGCGCTCCTGTCCGACCTCAAGGGCTTCTTCGTCCTCGAGAAGCGGAGCGGGCACCCCTTCGGCGGGGACACCCCCTCCTCGTTCAACTACACCTTCGGCTGGCCGATGGAGGGCTCCAAGGTCGGCCCGATCCCCGGCAGCAACACCGACCAAAAGGCGTTGCAGACCGATTCGATCAAGGAAGAGACCATCTCCCACGAGCGGGGCTGGTTCACCTTCGAGAACATGGGCCACACGTACAGCGACCACCAGTGGAAGGCCAAGATCGAAGTCAAGGAAACCTGGGATTGGCGCTTCCTCTACGGCGGCACGTCGCAGAGCACGCCCAGCAGCATCGGCTACGAGCCCGTCGAGGACCATGACGCGATCGGCGACCTGTGGATCACGCCGACCATCCAGGGCGGCGACGGATCCGGAACGGTCACCGGCGGCGTCTCGGCGAAGGCGATCGCCGCGGAAATCATCGCGTGCCGCAGCCGCTCCGGCCGGTACGCGACGGCTCCGTTCGGCGGCCCCTTCAAGAACTGGGCCCAGTTCTACGCCTTCTGCGACAACCTGGTCGAGGTCCGCAAGGACGGCCAGGCCGGCGCCGGCATCATGCGCGACGAGCGCTTCTCCAAGGACGAAGAGCGCCGCCAGGCCGCCCAGGCCATGGCCGACCTGCTCAAGGCGAACTTCAACCCGAACTTCACCCCGAACGAGATCAACCCGGACCACAACCTGCACCTGATGATCGACAAGACGGACCTCGTCGTGAATTCCACGGAGTTCTGCCTCCTCCCGACGGGCCTCTTCTCGATCTCGTCGGTCGGCCGCGTGATCCGCGACCGCCGCGACGACAACGGCGTCCGCAAGGGCGACAAGGATTCCGGCACGGGCGCCCAGGACATCGTCGCCCAGTCCCGCATCGACGCGGTCGTCCGCGCGTACGACGTGTACCGCGAGACGAGCCAGCGCCACTTCTACCTCGGCGACGCTCCCCCGGCCGAGGACGCCAGCTTCACGAACAACGGCCTGACGGTCGAGACCGGCCCCGAGCCGGACAACGGTCCGCTGCTCTACAACGAGCACCTGGGCCAGGACGTGAAGTTCATCCGGCACAACGCCGACCTGGACGGCTATGCCGGCGATTCGACGACCGAAGGCGAAGTGATGTCGGGCTGGGGATATGAGGCGTCCGGTTACCTGGCGCTTCCGACCCGCGGCGGCATCCCCTCGGTCAAGCAGAAGGGCGCCATCAAGAAGCCCGAGGCGAACGGCAGTCCGAAGTCGAGCCTGGACGCACAGACCGGGCTGAAGGATCCGACGATGCGCGCCTCGTTCCGCCTGAACGACACGCTCGATTACTCGGCGGCGGCCATCGGCGACAAGGTGTACCTCGTCAACGCCGCGACCACGGTGCTCAAGGCGCCGGGCCCGAACGATCCCATCATGATCAGCGAGTACGTGTACAACCCCGCGACCTGCTCCGGCCAGGTGATCACCCGCAAGGCCGGCGGCGCGGTGAACAAGGCCAAGATCGAGAACACGTCCAACTTCGGCGATCCTGGCGAGGAAGGCGTGGAGGCCGACGGCGGCATCCGCCTCTCTCCCTACGACGCGACCGACGGCACGCGGTACCGCATCGTGCGGTCCTTCCGCCTGCCGCTGACGTCGATCCCGGGCGCCTCGGGCGCCGGCAAGACCGTCGCCTCCCCGATGGCGGCGGGCGGCACGGAGACCCTGCCCCGCATGCTGCGGTCGGCCCCGACCGACCTCCGCGTCGACGGCTACTACAGCGAGCGCCACTCGGGCCTCGCGTACTGGCTCTTCGAGCCGTGGTCCGGTCCCGATCAGAACTTCAGCACGTGGCACGGCACGGCGTCCTTCTGGTTCAAGCCGAACTTTGATCCCGCGTACAGCGGCAAGGTCCGGTCGATCGCCAGCGCGTCGCGGTACCACCGCAAGAACTTCTACCACCGCAACCCCGAGCCCTTCACCCTGTACTACATGCCCGCGTTCACGGGCGGGAAGGGCGACGAGATCACGACGAAGGGCAACGGCACGTGGCCGGGCGAGACCCAGTTCACGAATTACGTCTGGGATAAGTCCAAGGGTCCGACGGCAAACCTCTTCCGGGCGGGCGACTATCGCCAGCTGACGGAGATTCCCAAGGCCACCCTGGTGTTCCAGATCGCGTACAGCACGTTCAACGGCACGGGCTGGGGCGCCGAAGATCAGTGGACGCCGAACAAGGCCAACAACGAAACCATCTACCACAGCCCCTTCCTCCCCCAGTGGTCGGAAGCGGAGCTGTACTGGGTCACGGGCAACCTGAACAAGAAGGCGATGGGCCAGGCCGAGAGCGACATGGACGGCCTCCGCGCCCACCGGTGGACCCACATCACGATGAACTGGTGGCTCGGCAACAACGGCGCCTCGGATTGGAGCCAGACGTCGCCCCACGGCGAGCGCCTCAAGGTCATGGTCAACGGGATCGCGGGCAAGACGGGCAAGGAGCAGGTCATCGGGAACTTCGGCTCGAAGTTCTCCGGCAACCGCGCGTACAACAACGCGAACGCCCGGGCCCTCGACGACCGCCAGCCCCGCTTCGGCGAGCTGGATTTCATCGATCACGAGTTGATGGTGGAGTATGAGCCGACCCACGCCTCCGACGAGCGGTGGCACTTCCCCGGCGACCGGTGGGAGCAGGTCGAGACCGATTCCGACCGCAAGGCGATCCTGAACACGTTCCGCCTGGGCGAAGCGTCGACCCACTCGTTCATGCCCAACACGTTCTCCCGCAACTTCTCGTCCGACGGGACGTACGACGAGTTCTACTTCTGGAAGGACAGCATCGATCCGTACGAGATGGGCGAGGTGGGCCTGGCCAGCGGCGCCAACCCGAACAACCTCGCGGCCAAGAAGTTCCTCCAGGGCCGGTACCACGTGCCGACCGAGGATTCCATCTGGACGTCCCCCAAGCTGGTGCTCAAGGGCGTGAACCAGAACCGCGAGCTGCCCCTGGGCTCGAAGAACGTGGCCACCGGCGGCATCAAGGCCGAGAAGCCGTCCGGCGTCGGGATGACGACGACCGCGGGCGACAAGATCACCGTCCGCCTGCTCGGCGTCTCCTGGACCTGGTACGCGGAGAAGTACAACAACGAGATCTCCGGCAACACGCTCGGCGGCCTGCCGTCGCTCATGCCGGTCATGGTGGATTACCAGAATCCGTCGGGTCCCTCGGACCTGCGCCAGGAGAAGTCCTGCGCCCGTCTCTTCGTGACGGTCGACGATCTCCGTTATCCCCTGAACGATCCGGTCGGCATGACCAACGACGCGTTCTCCCCGATCCAGGATTCGGCCGGACAGGCCGTCGCCCTGGGCGAGAACGGGGTCTTCCAGTACCACGTGATGTTCAAGGTCGAGGGGTCCGACATCTCGACGGTCCTGCTGTCGACGCCGGTGCTCGACGACGTGACCTTCTTCTACCTGACCCCCGGCACCCCGTACCTCCAGTACGTGGAGAAGGCCGAGATCGAGTAGTCGGTTTTCCCGGGCCGTTCAACGGCGCCCGGGATTCGGCGGGTCCCGCCGGTGGTGGCGGGGCTCCCGAGTCCCGGGCGTCTCTTTTTATGGGAAGACTTCAGACTGCCGACTTCAGACTTCAGAAAGAGCAGGCAGTTTTCAGTTGTCAGCCCTCCGTCGACCGGACCCTCAGGGGTTCAAAAACATTTAGTCCGGAATCGAATGCGGGCGGACGCGGTCTCGTTTGACAATTCGTTCTTTACAGAGTATAAATTACGTAACGCATTCTAAGGAGAGAGGGCATGCCATCCATCCCCGGATCGTCGTCGGAAACCGTCCTCGGCGCGGACGCCACCTTCAAGGGCGAGCTGTCCTATGAAGGCGCGATGCGCATCGAGGGCAAGTTCGACGGCAAGATCACCAGCAAGGGCCGCTTGGTCGTCGGCAAGACGGCGCACGTCTCGGGCGAGCTGACCGTCGCCCACGCCGGCCTCGAGGGCCAGTTCAAGGGCAACGTCGTGGCCTCCGAGCGCGTCGAGCTCACCGGCTCCGCCCAGGTGACCGGCGACATCCGCTCGCCGCGCCTCGTCGTGGCCGAGGGAGCGACGCTCGTGGGCAACGTCGTCATCAGCCCCGAGGCGCTCAAGGGCGAGGCCACCCGCGGTTCGACGGAGCGCGAGCAGATTCTCGCCCACTCCGGCGCCCCGGCGCCCGCCCGCCGCTAGTTCACGGAACGAACCGGCCGAGCGGGGAGGGAGATCCTTGACCTCCCCGCCGGCCTCTTCACTCCATGAGCAAGTCCGGCGACCGGCGCGCGCTCCGGTGCCCCCGATGCGACCGGGCGATCGAGGTGAGCAAGCTCACCAAGTCGACCCTGTGCTCGGGATGCCATCGCACGATGCGCACCGAGGACGAGACGGTCACCGACTACCAGGCGCGCGCGGAGTATTTCAACGAGGCGTGCGTCGAGGTCGCCCGGAAGGGCGTCATCATCTCCGAGGTCCGGGTCCGCAGCCTCGTCGTCAAGGGCGAGGTCAAGGGGCCCATCCGGGCCCGCGAAGAGGTCACGATCCACAAGACGGGCAAGGTCTACGGGAACGTGGCCGCGCAGGCCCTTTCCGTCGAGGAGGGGGCCATCCTGGTGGGAAGGGTCGAGGTCGGGCCCGGGCGGCCCACCGGGGGCCCTCCGCCGGTCATTCCCGTGGCCGTCGTCTCCGCGGCCACCTCGGCCAGCCGCCCGACCGCCGCCATCAACACCAAGGCCGCGGCCGGGGCCCAATAGGGGTCTGCCGGGGGCCGATTCCTCGCCGCGGATTCCCGCGCGGAGCTCGAGCCCGCCGACCCGCCCTCGTGCCGGCGTCGATCGATTTGCCACTTCGTTCAGCGAAATTCCCGCCGGGCGGTGTTTACTAGTATGGAGCTCTCACGGTCCGCCCGTCATGTCATGAGAAGATTGACATGGCGCGTACCCATTGGTACCCATGAGAGTGACAGAGGGTTTGAATCGGTAGGCCAGGGGCGCGGTGAAGTAGACAACAGCGCATCGCGGATTCGGGTCCAGCTACTTAAGGGGGGACGGCGAATGAAACGCATGAGTCACCTATTCGTGCTGCTCTGCCCCCTTGCGCTTCCCTTCGCCGCTCTCGCGGCGGAAGCCCGGCAGGAAATCAACTTCACGACGACCGCGGACTTCCAGAAGGGAAACGTGGAAGGGCTCGTCCGCATCGACGGCGACCAGATCACGCGCGCCGCGATGACGGCCGGGACGCTCGGCCAGTACACGGCGGCGACGTCGCTGCCGACCGGCCGCTGCTGGCATTCGTCCGCGTACTACAACGGGTACGTCTACACGTTGGGCGGCTTCCCCGCCCCGGGCACGTTCGACCCGACATGCTACGTCGCGCCCGTCACCAACGGCGTGGTCGGCTCGTGGAGCACGACGACCGCGATGCCGGTCGCGCGGCGGTGGCACACCTCCGTCGCCTACAACGGTTACATTTACATCATCACCGGAACGGAAGCGGGGACCTATCCCACCGGCGTCACGGGAGTCTGGGTCGCGCCGCTCAACTCGGACGGAACCATCGGCGCGTGGTCGACAACCACGGCCCTTCCCTCGGCGCGGTACGGGTGCGGCACGGTGGTCTACAACGGCCGCCTGTACGTCCTCGGGGGCTCGTCCAACCAGTCCACGTTCCTGAACGACGTGGTCTGGGCCGACATCAACACGGACGGCACGCTCGGCGCCTGGACCACCACGACGGCGCTGACGAGCGCGCGGTGGGACCTTTCGGCCACGGCCTTCAACGGCTTCATGTACGTCGCGGGCGGCTCCTCCGGGGGCCAGCTCAACGATGCTTTCGTGGCCCCCATCAACGCGGACGGGTCGTTGGGAACGTGGACGGCGACGACGTCGCTGCCCACGGGCCGGTCCCGCCACACCATCTGGGCTCTGGGAGGCTACGTCTACTCGCTCGGCGGATACGACGGCTCCACGATCGCCATCAATGCGACCCTCGTGGCACCCATCGCCGCGAACGGGACGCTCGGCCAGTGGACCCCCACGACGGCCATCCCGATCACGCCGGGGTTCTATTCGTTCGGCCTCGCCATCGCCCAAGGAACGCCCATCGTCACGGGGGGCTATGCCTACTCGACCGGATCCCCGCTCGTCCGGAGCGATGCGTATACGAATACCCCGACTCCGGACGCCACCAACGCGTCGCAGGTGATCGCCCTGCTCAAGGGCGAGTACTCGATCCTGGTGGATCTCGGCACCGACCGCCTGGTGAAGGGCATCGGCATCAACGGCAGCGCGCCCTCGGGCGGCAAGATCCGGCTGCAGTACCGGTTGGGGACTGGAACGAATCCGGTGCTGGGGCCGGAAACGAGCATCGCCACGTTCCCGGTCGGGACGACCATCGCCGTACCCGGCACGGCCCGCTGGGTCTTCGTGAGAATGACG
>DASRJF010000137.1:0-4409 GCA_035649615.1 Planctomycetota bacterium
CCGCCGGCGCCGGAGAACTTGTCACCGAGCTTCAGGGGCCGGTCGAGCAGGAGCACCTTCGCCGATCTCCCCCACAGGCTGGTGTCGAGGACGCGATCGGGATGCTCCATTCCGATGGTGATCAAGTCCGTGCTCGTGATCCGGAACCGGCCGTTCGGCTGCTCCCGGTAGAAGGCGGTCCACGGCGACGCCTTCCTGGCGGGAACGGGATTACGGAATCGCGTCGGCGCGCTCTGAAGGTTCACGGATGGCTCCCTGCGACAAACAACCTTCGGTGTCGAAGATCGACCCCACCCAATCGCTCTCCCGGACGTCGTCCTCCCCCGGGGGGCTGAATATGGGTTAACGAACCCATAATGTCAAGACGAATGGCGGGGGGCTTGTACCGCACGAGAATTGAATCGACTACGATTTTACCGGCGTGGGTCGGCCCGACTCGTCCACGGCGACATAGACGACTTCCGCTTCGGTCACCTTCACCTTCCTGCCGTCCGCCCGTCGTTCCGCCTCCACCTCGACCTGGACGGTGATCGACGTCGTGCCGACCTTGACCGTGCGGGCGTAGAACGAGACGAGATCGCCCACGTAGACGGGCGCCACGAACTCGACTTCCTTCATCGCCGCCGTCACGTACCGCCGGACGCCGTGCCGGCGGCACTCCACGGCCGCCGCGAGGTCGAGGTGGGAGAGGATCACGCCCCCGAAGATCGTCCCCGCTTCGTTCGTGTCGCGGGGCAGGAGCATCACGCGGATGGCGGGCTGGCGCGCTTCCGTGGGGGGCATGACCGCATGATATCAACGTCGCGGCCGGGCATCACGGCTTGGGGAGCCCCTCGAGGAGTTTCCCGACCAGCGCCTGGATCCGCTCGTCGCCGGCTTCCTCGTTGCTCACGACCACCTCGAACTCGAACGCGCCCGCCGTGCCGACGATCGAGGTGAGGGCCACGTCCTGGCCCTGGTACCGGATCGACTTGCGGATCAGGACGTTGGGATTCCCGCCCGGGAGCGCGAGCGTTCCGTAGTCGGCCTTCGTGATCTTGAAGGGGTCCCCGGTGAATTTCTTGTCCTTCTCCTTCGAGAGCCGGACCGACAACTCGAGGAGCTTCGTCGCGGCCGCGGCGCTCTCCAGGCGGAGAACGACGGCCGCCACGACCTTGCTCTGGGGCGCGCGCTTCGGATTCAGGATGAAGGCGTGGGCGTCGAGGACGGTCTTCAAGGCGGCCTCCACCTCCTTCGCGTCCACGAAGGTGCCGAACGTCGTCCGCAGCTCCCCCTGGTCCAGCTCCTCCGTGCGGCGGGTCCACTCCGGACCGAAGTCCTTTCCAAAGGCCTCGAAGGCGGGGCCGGGGTCGAACGCGGGCTCGATCCGGACGTCGTAGAACCGCTCCGGCTGCAGGATGCCGTTCTTGCTGGCCGGCGGATTCCGGAAGGCGTCCTGCACGTAGGTCTTCCGCCCCGTTTTCTCCAGGGCGTCGAAAAAGGCCCGCCCGTCCACGTACGCCATCTTCAGGGACGCCGTCATCAGGCTCGCCAGGTACTGCTCCGCCTCCCCGAGGAGCCTGGGAGGACGCGCCAGGATGGATTTCTCGTACATCTCGAAGGCGGCCAGTTTGCCGGCGGCCTCGAACACGCGCCGGGTCACGTGCTGGGCGTGGCCCTCCGACAGGGCGTTCCGGATCTCGAGGTCCCCCGGGGTTTTCGCGGAAGTGAAATCCCGGAGCACGTCGTACTCCTCATAGTCCAGGGCGTGGACGAGCTCGTGCGTCACGATGACGCGCAGCACGTCGCGCTCGAGGAGCGCCGGCTGCTCCAGGGCCGCGGCCAGCTTCCGAAGCGTCGCCGGGACGACGTGGATCGTGCCCTTCTTCCACGCGTACTTGGCGATCAGGATCTCCCCGTAGATTCGCGCGAGGTGCTTGGCATGCTCCGGGGCGTCCTTCGGGTCGGACCCGGGCTCCAGGAGCCTCATCTGGGGAATCAGCTCCTCGGCCAGGTCTCGTTCCACCTCGGCCCGGGCCGAGATCCGGACCCAAACAGGGGCTTTGAACCTCACCCCGGTCGCCTTCTCCACCGCGGGAATCGCTTCGCGCACCATCTCCAGGAGCTCGTCGTCCGTGAGAAGGGGCTTGGCTTCCTGTATCCGGACCGCGACGAGCAGCAACAGCAGGGCGGGAACGATCACGGGCGCATCATAGCACGACGTCGAATCTTGGACTTTGCTCCCGCCCGCCGCGACGAGGTATCATCGGACGTCGAATGGCTATGGATTCCGCGGCCGCGGCGCCTCCCCCCAAGCACCCGCTCTACTTCGTGAACCGCTGGGTGGATTGGGGAATCATCGGCGGCGTGTCCGTGCTGTTCTTCGCGGGGCTCCTGGCCGTCTCGGGGCTGGGGGTGTCGAAGGCGCTCGGGATCGAGAACTCGCGCCAGAGTTGGGCCTGGTCCTCGGCCGCCGTCCTCGTGTGGGTCATCAACTGGCCGCACTTCTCGGCGACGAACTACCGCCTGTACCACTCGAAGGACAACATCGCGCAGTATCCCTTCACCGCGTACGTCATCCCGATCCTGCTCCTGGCGGCGACGTGGGCGTCGTTCGCCCTGCCGGAGGCCGTCGCCCCCTTCTTCGTCCTGCTCTTTTTCATCTGGTCGCCCTACCACTTCAGCGGCCAGTCCGTGGGGATCTCGCTGATCTACGCGCGGCGCGCCGGATTCAAGATCGGATTCCTCGAGCGCCTGGCGCTGTCGGGATTCATCTT
This sequence comes from Planctomycetota bacterium, assembly GCA_035649615.1. Taxonomy (GTDB): domain Bacteria; phylum Planctomycetota; class MHYJ01; order MHYJ01; family JACPRB01; genus DASRJF01. The sequence continues at coordinate 2,757 of DASRJF010000137.1, forward strand.
CGGCAGCTACATCTACACGACCGGGAAATCGCAGGTCGGCTCCGGAAACACGAACTACTTCTCCGTCCAGCTGCCGAGGCTCGGGCTTCCGGAGTGGTTCCCGCAGGCCGCGATGATCGGGATGTGCGCGTTCGGCGCGCTGTTCCTGGTGCTCGTCGCCCGCTGGTGCCTCACCGAGCGGCGGATGATCCCGCCCATCGTGCTCCTGCCGGCGGTGACGCAGTTCGTGTGGTTCGTCCCGGGGAGCTCGATCCCCAACTTCTACGAGTTCGTCCCGATGTTCCACAGCCTCCAGTACATGCTGATCGCCTGGTCGATGCAGCTCAAGGAGCGGACGGACCTGGAGGGAGGCCCGACCTACCGGGGATTCTTCCTCGGCGAGAGCGCCCGCTGGTACGTGATCAACGTGTCCGGCGGCATCATCCTGTTCTGGGTGCTTCCGCGGATGGCGACCTGGGGGGGATGGCCGATGGGATTCGCGGAGCCCGTCATCCTCTCGGCGGTCCAGATCCACCACTTCTTCGTCGACGGCGTCATCTGGAAGCTGAAGAACCCGAAGGTGGGTTCGCCCCTGCTCGTGAACATTCCCGACCTCATCCGGTCCGCGCCGGCGCCCGCCCGCGCCCCTGCATGGTGATCTCCGTCGTCCTGGCCGCGCTGCTCGCGACGCAGGACCCGGTTCTGCACGAAGCCCGCGTCGTCCTGCGCACGTCGAAGGGCGACCTCGTCCTCGCCCTCTATCCCCAGGTGGCGCCGCGCCACGTCGCCCACTTTCTCCGGCTCGTGCGGTCGGGGTTCTACGACGGGACGCGCTTCGGGTACGTCCACCGGGGCTACCTGATCCAGCACGCGGGAAGCGCCGACCGGCTCCGGCCGCTGACCGAAGAGCAGGACCGGCTGGGGAGGGAGCGCCTCCACGCCGAGTTCGGGCGCCTGCCGCACGTGCGGGGCGTCCTCTCGATGTCCCGCCTTCCCCAGGACCTCGACAGCGCGACGACCTCCTTCACGATCCTGCTGGGCGACGCGCCGCACCTGGACGGCAACTACACGATCTTCGGCCGCGTCGAGAAGGGGCTCGCCGTCCTCGACGCGCTCGGCTCGGTCGACGTGGGTCCCGGCCACGTTCCGATACTCCCGCTGAACGTGCACCGCGCGTATGTCGAAAACGAGGTGGCGCCGCCTTCCCATGATTTCGCGCCCCCGTGGGAGCTCATGGTCGTGGCGGGATCCGCGATAATCCTGGGAGGGGCGGTCTTCCTGCTCTCCGGCCGGTTTCTTCCCAGGAGCGCCGGCCCCGTCGGGCTTTCGCTCGTCATCGTCGGCTTCTTCATCGGGCTGGTCGCGGCCGTCCCCCGGATCGTCGAGTCGAAGGAGAACCGGGGGATCCTCGCCCTCGCCGTCTTCGTGTCGATGCTGGCGCTCTTCAAGCTGATGGGGAAGTACGAGAGACCGGGTTCCTGAAAAGGGAAGTGGGAAGATGGAAGGGGGAATGTGGATTGCGGAGATGATCTGACCCCGGTTGATGTCCCCCGGGAATCCACATTCCTGCCACCGGATTCCGGATGCCCCTGATACAATTTCGGCCCACACATGATCGCCTACGGTCTCGTCGTGCATGGCGGCGTCGGCTCGCCGGCGGCTTGGAAGGACGGC
>DASRJF010000138.1:0-6210 GCA_035649615.1 Planctomycetota bacterium
GGCCTTGAACATCTCGTCGCGCGCCCGGGAGTAGTCGTACCAGCGGCTGTAGGACTTCAGGTCCATGTCCGTGAGTTTCCAGATCTTGCGCCCGTCGTCGATGCGGTCCTTGAGCCGGCGGGTCTGCTCGTCCATGCTCACCTCGAGCCAGTACTTGAGCAGGATGACTCCGGAATTGACGACGAGCTTCTCAAACTCCGGCACCAGTCCGAGGAAGGCCTTGACCGTCTCCTCCGGGGTGAAGCCCAGCACGCGCTCGACGCCCGCCCGGTTGTACCAGCTGCGGTCCCAGATCACGACTTCGCCGGCCGCCGGCAGGTAGGGCACGTAGCGCTGCATGTACATCTGGGACTTCTGGCGCTCCGTGGGCGCCGGCAGCGCGATGACGCGGAAGACGCGCGGACTGACACGCTCGGTGATGGCCTTGATGGTCCCGCCCTTCCCCGCGCCGTCCCGGCCCTCGAAGACGATGCAGATTTTCAGGCCCTTGTGCTTGACCCACTCCTGGAGCTTGACCAGCTCGATGTGCAGTTTCTTCAACTGCTTTTCGTACTGCTTCGCGGACAGCTCCCCCGAGTCCTCGTCCTTCGCATCGTCGTCCTTCGCCATGGAGTCCTTCCCTTTCAGTGCGAGGAGGTCACACCCCATTAGGCGACTTATCGACGGTCAATGAGACATGAAAATGCGGAATCACAAGGGTGCGATCGTGTCGAGCGTCGCCGGCGTCGCGTGCCTCATGCTTTCGTTCGGAGTCCTTTGTTCTTGGTTCCGGGTTCGTTCTTGGTTCTGAGTCCGTTCTGAGTGCTTCGTTGAACCCAGCACCGGACTCAGAACCTCGAACAAACACGGAACTCAGAACTCCGGAAGATCCCGCCTCATGACTTCGTCAGCTTGGGCCCGTCCTTGGTGTCCTTGACGATCCACCCCAGCTTCTGGATCTCGTCGCGGAGGCGGTCCGACTCCTTCCAGTCCTTCCGCTTGCGAGCGTCCTCGCGGGCGCTGACCAGAGACTGAACGGCCGCGGGTGTCTCCAAGGTGGCGGTGAGCGGGATGCCGAAGACCGACATGAACCCCTCGAAAGCGGCCCGGACTCCGGGTACGGGCTTCCCCGCGTCGAGCGTCCGGTTCGCCTCGCGCACGAACTCGTGGACCACGCCCGCCGCGCCCGACGTGTTGAGGTCCTCGTCCATCGCTTCCGCGAACTTGATCTTCGCCGACGCGACCGTCAGGAGCTCCGGCCCGTCCGGCGACGCCGCGACGCGGTCGTGGAATTCCCGGAACCGTCCGACGACGCCTTTCGCGTCGTCGAACGACTTCATCGAGAAGCTCACCTGCTGGCGGTAGTGCGTCGTGACGAGGGCGTATCGGATCGCGTCGCCCGGGTATCCGCGATCGATCAGGTCCCGAAGCTTGTAGAAGGTCCCCTCCGACTTCGACATCTTCTTCCCTTCCCACAGCATGTGGCGGGCGTGAATCCAGAACTTCACGAACGGCTTCCCGGTGAACGCTTCGCTCTGCGCGATCTCGCACTCGTGGTGCGGGAAGATGTTGTCCTCGCCGCCCGTGTGGATGTCGAACGTGTCGCCGAGGTACTGGCGCGACATGGCGGAGCACTCGATGTGCCATCCTGGAAAGCCCCGCCCCCACGGCGAGTCGAACTGCATCAGGTGGTTCGGGTCGGTCTTCCAGAGCGCGAAGTCCGCGGGGTGCTTCTTCTCGGGGTTGGGCTCGATCCGCGCGCCGGACTTGATCGATTCGATCGTGTTGCCCGACAGCTTCCCGTAGGCGGGGAACTTCGCCACCTCGAAGTAGACGTTGCCGCCGACCTGGTACGCGAAGCCGGTCTTCAGCAGCTTCGCGATCATCGCGATCATCTCTTCGACATGCCGGGTCGCCCTCGGATGATGATGGGCGTCGAGCAGGTGGATCTTCTTCCGGTCCTCGAAGAACTCGCGGATGAAGTGGTCCGCCACCTGGTACGGATCGGAGACCTGGACTCCCTTCTCTCGAAGGCGCCGCAGGCCTTCCTCCATCTTGTCGCCGCCCGCCTCGACCTGGTCCTGCGTCAGGTGGCCGACGTCGGTGAGGTTCATCACCTGCGTCACCTTGAAGCCGCGGTACTCCAGGTAGCGTCGCAGCGTGTCCGCGAACGAGAAGGTGCGGTAGTTCCCGACGTGCTGGGAGTCGTAGACGGTCGGGCCGCAGTTATACATCCGGACGCGGCCCGGCTCGAGGGGCGCGAACTCTTCGAGGGACTTGGTGAGGGTGTTGTAGAACTTCATGACCATAGACTTCAGACTTTAGACTTCAGACTTCAGTCCGTCATCTGTCATCCGTCATCAGTCTTTCGCCAGCTCGACAACCGCGAAGCAGGCGATGGCTTCGGAGGCTCCCACCGGGCCGAGCCCTTCGGCGGTCTTGGCCTTCACGTTGACGGGCGCGCCGCCGAGGAGCTTCGAGACGTTTTTCGCGATCTGGCGCTTCAGCGGACCGAGCTTTGGCTTCTCGGCGATGAGGGTCACGTCGACGTTCACGAGGCTCCACTCCCCGACGTCGTGCAGGACCGACGCGAGCATCTTCGCGCTCGCGATCCCCTTGAGTTTCTTGTCGGAGTCGGGGAAGCGGTCGCCGATGTCCCCCTTCCCCGCCGCGCCCAGGAGCGCGTCGATCACCGCGTGGAGGAGGACGTCGCCGTCCGAGTGGCCTTCGAGGCCCTTCGGATGGTCGATCTTGAGCCCGCCCAGGAGCAGCGGCCGCCCCGCGACGAGCTTGTGGATGTCGAATCCGTGGCCGACAGGCATTGGGTTTGGAGTATACCGTCAACGGTCAACGGTCAACCGTCAACCGTCATAGGACGGCGCCGAAGAGAACCGCGAAGGACACGATTCCCCCGACGATCCCCAGCGGAACCCACGTGAAGAGGACCATCATCGTCTTGAGCGCCTCGTGCCCGGGGGGCGACTCGCCGGTGAGCCGGTGGACGCTCTCCGCCTCGCGCAGGTGCTCCCAGTTGAGGATCGCGCCCGGCAGCCAGAAGAGGAAGTAGGCGAAGAAAGTCGCGACCGCGGCGCCGACGAAGCGGCGCCCTCTCAGGGCCGCGACCTCGCGTTCCCGGCTCCGCTCGAGATCGTGCGCGGCGACGAGCGCCCGCGCGGCCTCGTCCACCCAGACGCCGCAGTGGCGGCACTTGCGCGCCTCGACCCAGATGCCCCGCCCGCACGACACGCAGAACTTCCGCGCCCGGGCGTCCGATTCGGCGGGAGACGGATCCTCGAGGAACTCGACGTCGGGCCGGCCGGGGGGCACGGCCTCCGCGACGACCGCGGTCGACGCGTGGCGCGCTTCTTCGTCGTAGAACAGCACCTCGAGCGTCAGCCCGCATCCCGGGCAGTCGAAGCGCTCCCCTTCCCAGCCGCCGGGCACCGCCGTCGGCGCGCCGCACTCCGGGCACGCCGCGCGGTACTCGCCCGACCTCGCGGGCGGGCGGAGGAGGGCGTCGAAGGCCGCCAGCGTGGCGCCCGCGTCCGGATACCGCTTCGCCGGATCCTCCTCGAGGCACGTGAACACGAAGTCGTCCCAGCCGGCGAGGGCCGGGACGGAGCGCGACACCGGCTTGATCACGAAGGGCGCCTGGCCCGTGACGAGCGCGTAGAAGAGCTTGCCGAACGAGAAGACGTCGGCGGACCGGCCGCACCCCCGCAGGAACCCGGACCGGAATCGCTCGGGCGCCGCGTACAGCGGGGCCGCCACGCCCATCGACTGGTCTTCCTCGGGACCGGACATCTCGATCTCGTGCGGCCCCTCGTCGAAGAGCGACCCGCACCCCACGTCGATGAGCTTCACGAAACCGTCCGGCGCGACGAGGATGTTGCCCGGCGAGAGATCTCCGTGCACGAACCCGTGGCGGTGCACCGCGTCGAGGGCTTCCAGGATCCGGCGGGCCAGGAGGAGTCGGTTCTCGAGGGGGAGCGCGCCGTCCCGGATCGTGTCCTCGAGCGGACGGGCGTCGACGAGTTCCATCCGGACATACGCCGGGTCGTGGTCGAGATCGACCGCCTCGACCCGGGGAAAGAAGGCGGCGTCGGAACCGGTCAGGCGTCCGAGCGATTCCTGGGCGAAGGTCTCGCGGCGCAGCGCGGGAAGGCGGCCGCGCGCCTTGAAGACCTTGATGGCGACCGGGCGGCCCTCGAACTCCCCCTTCCACACGTCGCCGAAGTGTCCGCCGCCGATCCTGGATTCGAGCTTGTGCCCCTGGATCCTCGGCCCCGCGCTGGTGTCCGGCATGGCGTCGCTTCCGGTGAACTCCCGATCGCGATGCAATTATAGCACGCTCCCCTTTAGACGAACGAAGAGTCGGGCCGTGTCTCCCATTCCTCATTCCCCATTCCACATTCCATTCCCCATTCCACATTCCTCATTCCCCATTCCCTCTCCGGATATAGAGATTGCATCACCGCGTGGAGGTCTGTATAACGGCGCGCTTCCGGTCCGAAAGTTCGGGACCGCAGGGCTTTCCGTCGTTCGATCGGTTTCAGAGCGCCGTTTTCAAGCTCGGAGACATTATCGACGGACGGACCCGCGGGCCGTAAAGCTCAGCCAAGGAGGCCTCATGAAGATTGCGGCGGCGCAGATCAACCCCACGATCGGCGACTTCGACGGCAACGTGGACCGCATCCTCACCTTCGTCTCCCGCGCGCGCGAAATGGAAGCCCAGCTCGTCGTCTTCCCGGAGATGTCCCTGACCGGCTACCCGCCCCGCGACCTGCTCGAACGCGCCTGGTTCGTGGAACGGAACCTCGACGCCCTCAACAAGCTCGCCTCCAAGGTCAAGGACGTCGGCGTCATCGTCGGGTTCGTCGACAAGAACACGTCCGAGGGGAAGCCGCTCTACAACGCCGCGGCCCTGATCGAGAACGGCGAGATCGCCTACGTCAGCTACAAGTCGCTCCTGCCGACCTACGACGTCTTCGACGAGGACCGCTACTTCGAACCCGCGGCGGGCACCGCGCCCGTCAAGTTCGGCGGCACGAAGCTCGCGCTGACCATCTGCGAAGATCTCTGGACCGACGAGGTGTGCGGGCCGCGCCAGCTCTACCACCGCGACCCGCTCTCGGACGTGGCGAAGAAGAAGATCGGCCTGATCGTCAACATCGCGGCGTCGCCGTGGTGGCTCGGCAAGGAGAAGCTCCGCGTCGAGCTCTGCAGGAACAAGGCCCTCGAGCACAAGCTGCCCGTCCTCATGGTCAACCAGGTCGGCGGGAACGACGAGCTCGTTTTCGACGGCTCCAGCGTCTGCGTCAACGAGAAGGGCGAGGTCATCGCGCGGGCGAAGAGCTTCGAGGAAGACCTGATGATGGTCGACCTCCAGCACGGCGCGGGCGACTCCCACGGGAACGAGGGCAGCGACCCGGACATGATCTACCGCGCCCTCGTCCTGGGGACGCGCGACTACGCGCACAAGTGCGGCTTCGCGAAGGCCGTCATCGGCCTCTCGGGCGGTCTCGACTCGTCCGTCGTCGCGTGCGTCGCGGCCGAGGCGCTGGGCCCCGAGAACGTCCTCGGCGTGACCATGCCGACGGAGTTCTCGAGCCACGGGTCGGTGCACGACTCCGAGCTGCTCGCCCGCTCGCTCGGGATCCAGCTCAACAACCTCTCGATCCAGGGCCTCTACAAGTCGTACCTCGCGGAGTTCGAGAGGCTCTTCGCGGGGAAGCCGCGCGACGTGACGGAGGAGAACCTGCAGGCGCGCATCCGCGGCAACATGCTCATGGCGATCTCCAACAAGCTGGGCCACCTCGTCCTCTCGACGGGCAACAAGAGCGAGATCTCGACCGGGTACACGACGCTCTACGGCGACATGTGCGGCGGCCTCGCGGCCATCTCGGACGTGCCCAAGACGATGATCAACCGCATCGCGCGCGAGGTGATCAACAAGGACCGCGAGGTGATCCCCGCGGCGATCCTGGCCAAGCCGCCGAGCGCCGAGCTGCGGCTGAACCAGAAGGACACGGACACGCTGCCGGAGTACGAGGTGCTCGACCCGATCCTCCAGGCGTTCATCGTCGACCGGAAGTCGCCGGAGGAGATCATCGCCGCCGGCGCCGACAAGGCGATCGTCGAGAAGGTGATCCGGCTCGTCGAGGGGTCCGAGTACAAGCGGCGGCAGCTCTCGCCCGGCATCAAGGTCACGACCAAGGCGTTCGGCGTGGG
>DASRJF010000139.1:0-3341 GCA_035649615.1 Planctomycetota bacterium
GACCACAAGGAGCTGGCCGCCCAGTACGGCCTCACGAAGGACGGGATCGAGTACGGCGGCACGAAGATGTCGTTCTCCTCGCTCTTTCACGAGCTCCCCGGCCTGGCCCCGCTCGAATTGCCCCCGGTGCCCATGCCCCCCCTGCAGGACTTGGACGAGCTCCGCAAGTCGTTCGAGGACCTGCGCCGCTGGCGCATGGTGGTCCCGCAGGACCGCTGGGGAACCGGGTTCTTCACGCTCGACGTGATCGGGGGCGCCCAGCTGGCTCCGGTGCCCGAGGTCCTTCGCTCCCAGCTCTCCCTTCCGGACGGCCAGGGAGTGGTCGTCGAGGCGGTCCGCGCGGGCTCGACCGCGGCGGCGGCCGGCCTGAAGCGCCACGACGTCATCCTGGAGATCGACGGCGCGAAAGTGACGGGCCCGGCCGACGTCCGCGCGCACCTGAAGCGCGACTCCAAGATCAAGGCGCTGCGGGGCGGAAAGGAGCAGGCGCTCCAGCCCGCTCCCGAGGCGAAGAAGGACTACTGACCGCGGCCTCGCCGGATGCACCTAAGTATTTCGACCTAGGGTGAATCCGGACGGCCCCCCGGAACCGCCCCGGACGGCCCTGGAAGGCCCTCCGGGGGCCGCCGGGTTTTCGCCACCCGCGGGTTTGAATCGGTTTGACATCCCCCATACCTTGTGGTATCACTCAGAAGTTGACGTACCTGTAGTGCTCCGGCGGATTCAGGCGAGGGTCGGGGGGACCGCCGGGGCGGAGCCGGGTCCAAATAAACTAGAACACGGTCCTGGGAGGCTGGGGGACGCCCGCCTTCGCGGACGAAGGGTCGCTTCGGCGGGGCGCTGTCCCGCCGTCGCGGCCGGACGGCCGCCTCGGCGGGGTGTCGGCTGCCCGCCCGCACGGAACGGGCGGCCGAACAGTGGGTCGAGGGGGAATTCAGATAAGGAATCTCGTCATGCCGGATCCTCTTTTCGAAAAAATGGTCGCGTCTCCCGCGGTCGGCGCGCCGGCCCGGGCCAAGTCCCCCGCCGGCGCGCGCGGGGAGGGCGTGAAGGTCCGCCGGGTCTTCACCAAGCCCGGCGTGCACCCCTACGAGGCGATCACGTGGGACAAGCGGGTCTCCAAGATCTCGAATCCGGACGGGTCGACCGTCTTCGAGATGAAGGACATCGAGGTGCCCGCCTCCTGGTCCCAGCTCGCCACCGACATCATCGTCTCCAAGTACTTCCGCAAGGCCGGCGTCCCGGGCACGGGGCACGAGACGAGCGCGCGGCAGACCGTCACGCGCGTCGCCCGCACGCTCCGCGTCGCCGGCGGGCAGTTCGGCGGCTACTTCGCCACGCCGGAGGACGCCGACGCGTTCGAGATGGAGCTGACGTACCTCCTCATCCACCAGTTCGGCGCGTTCAACTCCCCCGTCTGGTTCAACTGCGGCCTCGCGCAGGAATACGGCATCCACGGCCGGGCCGTCGGCAACTGGGCCTGGAATCCCAGGACCAACGCGGTCGAAGAGGCGGTCGACGCCTACACGAGGCCCCAGCTCTCCGCCTGCTTCATCCAGCGGATCCAGGACGACCTGATGGACATGGCGGACCAGGTCCGCCGCGAGATGCGCATCTTCAAGTTCGGCTCCGGCACGGGCACGAACTTCTCCGCCATCCGCGCCGAGGGCGAGAAGCTCTCGAGCGGCGGGACCTCGAGCGGCCTCATGAGCTTCCTCGAGATCTACGACAAGGCCGCGGGCGCCATCAAGAGCGGCGGGACGACGCGCCGCGCCGCCAAGATGGTCTGCCTCGACATGGACCACCCCGAGATCGAGAAGTTCATCGACTGGAAGATGCACGAGGAGGAGAAGGCCCGCATCCTCATCGAGCTTGGCGGGATGGACTCCGACTTCAACGGCGAGGCGTACCACACCGTCAGCGGCCAGAACTCGAACAACTCCGTCCGCGTGCCCGACACCTTCATGGAGTCGGTGAAGACCGACGGCGAGTGGGCCACGACCTGGCGCACGGGCGGCAAGGTCGCGAAGGTCTACAAGGCGCGCGAGCTGTGGGACCGGATCGCGAAGGCCGCGTGGCGCTGCGCCGACCCCGGGGTCCAGTTCGACTCGACGGTCAACAAGTGGCACACGTGCCCGAACACGGACAAGATCTACGCGTCGAACCCCTGCAGCGAGTACATGTTCCTCGACGACAGCGCGTGCAACCTGGCGTCGCTCAACCTCGTGAAGTTCCTCGCGCCCGACGGCTCGTTCGACGTGGCGCGCTACCGCCACGCGTGCGAGATCTTCGTCACGGCGCAGGAGATCGTCGTCGAACTCGCGAGCTACCCGACGATGGCGATCGCGCAGAATTCGCACGACTACCGGCCGCTCGGCCTCGGCTACGCGAACCTCGGGACGCTCCTCATGCTCCAGGGGCTTCCGTACGACAGCGACGCGGGCCGCGCCGTCGCCGCCGCCCTCACCGGCATCATGTGCGGGCGCGCCTACCGGCAGAGCGCCGAGGTCGCGAACTCGAAGGGCCCCTTCGAGGGCTTCGCGAAGAACCGCGAGCCGTTCCTCAACGTCATGCGGATGCACCGGGACGCGTCCTACAAGATCGATCCCAAGGACGCCCCGGGATTCGAGTACCTGGTCCGCGCCGCGCGCGAGGATTGGGACGACGCCGTCGCGCTGGGCGAGGTGAACGGCTACCGGAACGCGCAGGCGACGGTGCTGGCGCCCACCGGCACGATCGGACTCCTCATGGACTGCGACACGACGGGCGTCGAGCCCGACTTCGCCCTCGTGAAGTTCAAGAAGCTCGCCGGCGGCGGCTACTTCAAGATCGTCAACGACTCGGTGCCCGAGGCGCTGCGCCGGCTCGGCTACGGCGAGGCGCAGGTCGCGGCGATCGTCGAGCACGTCGTCGGCACGAACTCGCTCCGGAACGGGTCGCCCGTCAACTCGGACTCGCTCCGCACGAGGGGCCTCTCGGAGTCGGAGATCTCCGCGATCGAGGAGCAGCTCCCCAAGGTCTTCGATCTCGAGCACGCGTTCTCGCCGTACGTCGTGGGCGACGCGGCCCTGCGGCGGCTGAAGGTGGCGGACAAGGCGAAGGATCCGAAGTTCAGCCTCCTGAAGGAGCTCGGCTTCTCGGCGGACGAGATCGAGCAGTCGAACCTCAAGGTCTGCGGGATGATGACGATCGAGGGCGCCCCCGGGCTCAAGGAGGAGCACCTCCCGATCTTCGACTGCGCGAACCTGTGCGGGCCGCACGGGACGCGGTTCATCCACCACATGGGCCACATCCGGATGATGGGCGCGACGCAGCCGTTCATCTCGGGCGCGATCTCGAAG
>DASRJF010000140.1:0-8208 GCA_035649615.1 Planctomycetota bacterium
CGTCCGCCTTCTTGCGGGGAGGCTTCGAGTCGGAGTCCAAGTCCTTCGCGGTCAGCGTGCCGTCCTTCTCTTTCACGAGGATCTGGATCTTCCGCTCGGCCTCTTCGAGGATCTTGTAGCAGCTCCGGAGCGCGGAAATCCCCGCCTCGTACTTCTCGAGCGATTCCTCGAGGCCCAGCTTCCCCGATTCGAGCGCCTTGACGACGTCCTCGACGCTCTTGAGGGCCTCTTCGAACTTGGGTTTGGGTTTTTCGGAGGGCATGGGGGAAGATTCTATAGAGTCCTGAGTTCAAGGTCCAAGGTGATCCGGAGTCCGGGGTCCAAGGTGATCCGGAGTCCGAGGTCCAAGGTGATCCGGAGTCCGGGGTCCAAGGTGATCCGGAGTCCGGGGTCCAAGGTGTTGATCGAGCCTGGGAAGACATCGCTGAATCTGTTCTCGGGTCATTGAAGGTCTATCCCTACCTGACTCCGCCGGAATATCCGCCGGTTGCCAGCTTGACGGAGGCCTTGGGCCACGACATCCAGGTGAACTGCGTCGAGGGCCTCGGCAATATCGTCAAGGGCATCCTGGCTAAAGACGTGGCGGGGTCGATCACTGCCTCGTAGATCCAGGCAGCCGCGCGACGGAATCTTGATCGAGCCGTCACCGCCGGGGACGTGGAACTGCGAGTCTACGACGGACCTGAGGAGCGTCCTGTGATGATCTCGTCAGGGTTCTGGCTCTCCGCTTCCACCCTCGTCTAGTCGGGACTCTTTGAGGCGGCCTCCGATCACCTCAAGTCGGATCAGATCCTCGCCAGCTTTCCCCACGGACCGTTCAGCTGTTGATGGTATCCCGCTTCGAGCAGAAGTTACTCGACCCGCGACCGGATCGTCCCCTCGCCCAACCGCGTGTCGATCGCGTCCCCGGGCTTCACGTCGGCCGGCTTGCGCACGACGCGGCCCTCGTGGCGGGTGATGCTGTAGCCGCGGCCGAGGACCGCGACCGGGCTGACCGCCTCGAGATGGCGCGCCACGCCCTCGGTCCGTTCGCGGGTCGCCTTGGCGAGATGGCCGAGCTCGCTCGACATCGTGCGCTCCATGACGGCGAGCCGCTCCCGGGCGGCGGACACGGTCGCCTTGAGGCCGACGCCGAGGCGCGCGTGGAGTTCGTCGAGCCGCTGGCCGTGCCGGCCGGCGAGGGCCGCCGGCTCCATCAGCGCATGGCTCGTCCGGAAGCCCTCGAGCACCGACCTCGCGAGCTCGGCGCGGCTTCGCAGCGCGCGCCGCAGTTTCGAATCGAAATCCTCGAGACTTCCGAGGACGTCGGTGAGTTTCGGGACGACGAGGACCGCGGCGTCCGTCGGCGTCTTGGCCCGCACGTCGGCCACGAAGTCGGAGATCGTCGTGTCCGTCTCGTGGCCGACGGCGCTCACGACCGGGATCCGGCTCTTGAAAATCGCGCGCGCGACGGCCTCCTCGTTGAAGGCCCAGAGGTCCTCGATCGACCCGCCGCCGCGGCCGACGATCATGACGTCAAGATCGGGTCGCCAGAGGTTGAGATGCCCGATGGCGGCGGCGATCTCGTCCGCCGAGCCCTCGCCCTGCACGCGGACGGGGTAGAGGAAGACATCCACCACGGGGCACCGGGACGACAGCGTGCGGAGCATGTCCTGGATCGCGGCCCCGACGGGCGAGGTCACGATCGCGATCGCGCGCGGGAGCATCGGGAGCGGGCGCTTGCGCCCGGGATCGAACAGGCCTTCCGCCTCCAGCTTCTTCTTGAGCTGCTCGAACCTCAGCGCGAGCGCGCCCGCGCCGCGCGGCTCCATCCGCTCGACCACCAGCTGGTACTGTCCGCGGGGGACGTAGACGTCGACCCGCCCGTAGGCGAGGACCTGCTGGCCGTTCTCGGGCTCGAAGTCGAGCCGGCCGGCGAACCCCTTCCACATGGCGCACGAGATCTGGGCCTCGTCGTCCTTGAGGGTGAAGTACAGGTGGCCGGAGGGGTAGGTCTTGAAGTTGGAGATCTCGCCCGCGACCCAGACGTACCGGAGATTGTCGTCGAGGACCTTCTTGATCCGGCGGGTGAGTTCACCGACCGAGACCGCCTTGCGCTCCTCGGGGAACAGACTCTCGGCCGCCAATCCCATGTCCAGTTAATTACCACAATGGTCAAGGATTGGCATAGAGGCTTGCACAACCCGCCGGTAAGGGGGGTATATTCAGTCTCTAGTGAACCTGCATCTCGCCACGGCGCTCGGAGTGTCGCTCCTGGTCTCCGGCCAGGAGGGCACATCGAAGGACTTCGGCAAGCCGTACCTCGTCAAGGTCCAGGCCAAGACCCGCTTCTCGACGAGCTTCAAGAAGGCGGATTACGACAAGGAACTGAAGAAGAACGACGACTGCCTGCGCGAGAAGGAGCGGAAGGAAGTCCCCGGGGATGTCGAGGGGTGGGACGAGTGGACGTACGAGGCGGCCGAAACGTGGAAGTACGACATCCACCTCTTCGAGCGCATCTTCGGGAAGCACATCATCCTCCGGCGCTACGACATCGTCATCGAAGGAACTGTGAAGGTGGACGCCCAGAAGATGTACTGGGTTCGCCACGCCGCGTCGGGCACGGAGATGAAGCTCGCGAACCGGCCGAAGCTCGCCAAGGACAAGGTTGATCCCCCCAACGTCCGGGCGAAGATCGAGGCCGCCGTGAAAGCGGGGAAGAAGAGGTTCCGCGTGTCCGGCGAGATCATCCGCAATCCCACGAACGTCATCCTGCTGGCGGACGCGGAGCCCCTCGAAGAGGAGGACAAATGATCCGTGTCGCGATGTGCCTGGCCGCGCTGGCGGCGGCGCAATCCGCCAAGGAGGATGAGAAACTCAAGTATCCTCCGTTCACGCTGGTCATCACCGCCAAGACGGCCGGCACTCCGGACGTGGAGCGCCAGGCCTTCGAAAAGGGTCTGAAGCAGCTCAAGGGGCTCGCCGAGTTGCTCAACCGCGTGCCGGCGCCGCGGGGAGACGCCGGATACGAGGATTTCACGTTCGAGATCCCCGGGAACGTGAAATTCGACCCCACGCCCTTCTGGCACACGTTCATCAACGTCAAGGTCCGCAAGTACCGGCTCACGATGACCGGGACGCTCTCGCAGGAAGAAAAGACGAAGAAGCTGTTCATCACGTCGTACTCCGGAAAGACCAAGGTCAAGCTGATGAACCGTCCCAAGAGTTCGTTCGACAATCCCGACGACAAGGTCGAGGACCTTGTCGGCGAGCTGACGAAGGAGTCCTCGGACGAGGGCAAGCTCCACTTCGTCGTGACGGGGGAGATTTTCAGCAGCGGGGGGACGCTGGCCATCCTCCTGTCCTCCTACAAAGGGGCGGAACCGCCGCCGAAACCGAAGGAGCCCAAGAAGTGATCCGGCTGGCGATCGGCCTGGCCGTCCTGGCGGCGGGACTGCCCCGGGCGCAGGAAGAGAACCGGCCCAAGCTTCCGCCCTATCGCGTGGCCATCAAGGCCAAGACGAAATTCCTGCCGTTCAAGAAAGCAGGGGAATTCCAGGAGCGGCTGAAGCAGATCAGCGTGTACGCCCGGCAGTCCGGCCGCGAGGCGGTCCCCGGCGACAACGCCGGGTGGGAGATCTGGAGGTTCGAGATCTCGGGCGAATCCAAGTTCGACATCAGCATCATCACCCGCGCCTTCGGCGACGTTCAATGCGCCCGCTACGAACTGACGATCACCGGAACGGCGGAGCAGGATCCGAAGTCGAAGATCATCTTCGTCACCTCGTACGGCGGGAAGGTCAAGGTGAAGCTGATGAATCCCCGCAAGAACGAGAGCAATCCCGACCAGGAGGTTCCGGACGAAGTGGGGAAGGTGTCCGGGAAAATGGCCGAGGGGAAGGTGTACTTCACCGTCCGCGGCGAGATCTTCAGCCACGGCGGGACGCTGGCGATCCTGCTGGCGTCCAGCGAGGAAGCGAGTCCGCCGCCGCCGTCGAAGGAGGACAAGAAATGATCCGACTCCTGGTGGGACTGGTGGTGGCGGCCACGCTTCCCCTATCGCAGGCGGAGAAAAAGGCCGAGCATCCGCCGTACCAAGTGACGGTCACGGCCAAGACGAAATTCGCGAGGTGGAAGGACGCGTACAAGGAATTCCAGGACCGGCTGAAGAAGATCATGCCGGGGGCCACGTACCTCGGCACGGATGAAGTGCCCAACGACAAGGCGGGGTGGGAGCGCTGGAATTTCCAGATCGCCTGGGACTGCAAGTTCGACCAGGCCAAGTTCAACAAGCTCTACGGCGAGATGAAGATCGGCAAGATCGAACTGTCGGTCCGCGGGGAAGCGGCCGTCGACATGAAGGCGAAGACCGTCTCGCTGACGGCCTTCGGGGAGAAGATCAAGTTGAAGCTGCTGAACCGGCCCAAGCAGGACTTCAACGACGTGCCGGAAAACCAGCTCGCCAAGCTCGTCGAAGTGATCAAGGAAGGAAAAAACTACTTCGAGGTGCGGGGCGAGATCGTGAGCTCCGGAGAGGTCTGGTCCATCCTCCTGGACGGATTCTCGGCCATCCCGGAACCCAGGAAATAGCTACCGGCCCGTGGGGGCCGGTATGGGAGCCTGCTGCGTCAGGACGACGCGCTTGACGGACGAGGCGCGGCCGGTTTCGGAGTCGACCACCGCCAGCGCGCCGCAGATCCGCACGTCGCCGGTCGCCACCTCGAAATAGGCGGGCATGCCCGTCGTCATCCGGTGGAGGACGCGGTCGATGCGCCGCCCGATGACGCTCTCGTACGGGCCGGTCATGCCGCAGTCGGTGATGTAGGCCGTGCCCTGGGGGAGGACGCGCTCGTCCGCGGTCTGGACGTGCGTGTGCGTGCCAAAGACAAAACTCGCGCGGCCGTCGGTGTGCCAGCCCATCGCGACCTTCTCGCTCGTCGCCTCGCAGTGCATGTCGATGACGATGACCGGAGTCTGCTTCTTGAGCTCGGCGATGCACGCATCGGCGGCCTTGAAGGGATTGCCCGCCGGCGTGTTCATGAAAACGTTGCCCTGGAGGTGGATGACGCCGACCTTCAGGCCCTGGGTCTCGAACACGGCGGCGCCCCGGCCCGGCTGCTCGGCGGGGTAGTTCGCGCAGCGCAAGATCGCCGGCGTCTTGTCCATGTAGGGGATGATTTCCTTCTTCGCCCAGACGTGGTCGCCGCACGTGATGGCGTCGACGCCCGACCGGAGGAGCTCGTCGGCGTCGTCGGGCATGATCCCGCTGCCGCCGGCGATGTTCTCCGCGTTAGCGACGACGAAATGGACTCCCTCCTCGCGCCGGTAGGAGGGGAGCCGCTCCCGGACGAGGGCGCGGCCGGGTTTGCCGACAATGTCACCGATGGCGAGAATCTTGACCTGCATCCGTTTTCCTAGCGGAACTGCGCCGGGGGCGGCGCCGGCGCGTCGGGCGCGTCGAGCGGCGACCGCGTCGAGTGGTGGTGGTCCATGATGAGGTAGATCAGGAGCACGACCGCCGCGACCAGCACCAGGAAGAGCAGGAAGCCGGCCGCGTCGCCGCCCTCGAAGGAGGCGGCCTCGGGCGACGCCGCCTCGAGCGCCGCGTACTTCGCGTCCTCGGCCGCGGTCGCCTTCTCGCCGGAGGCCCACGTGGACCTCGGCAGCGCCGCGATAACCATGACCACGCACATCGCCTGCGCGATCCGCTTCATCATGTGTCGGACTCCCTAGCTATATGGTGTCGGACCATTTTCCCGCCTCCGGCGGGGCGGGTCAAGGGGGCCGGAGGACGATTGGCGATTTGCGATTGGCGGACTCAATTTCAAACCCAGAATCACTTCATGAGGTAGGCCACGATTTGGGCCCGCTTGGCCAAATCCCATTCGTCGAGGAAGCCGTCGAGGCCGTTCACGCGCCACCCCCGGGCGGGATCGAGCGTCACCACCCGGTTCAGGACCGGATGATAGGCGACGACCACTTCGAAATGGGGTCGCGCGCCGTCGATCGACACCTTGCCGAGGCCCACGATGCTGGGCCGGCCCTTCGCCAGCTCCCCGAAGAGGATCTCCTGCGAACCCGTGATCGTGCGCGCCCGGAGCCCGTGGGATTCGAGGACCTTCTTGAGATCGGCCGCGGAGTAGCGCTGGGTGTAGTTCTCGGGAAGTCCGGCGATCACGCGATCGAACGGGATCGGCCGATTCCAATGGGACAGCACCATGGAGACCGTCGCGGCCCCGCAGTCGTGTTCGGCCTTCTGCAGGACGAGGGGGACGTCCCCCGCGCGCAGCCACCGCGGGTCCTTCGAGAATTCCGCAGGATCAAAATCCCGCGCCGCCCCCAGGTAAGTGCAGCCCGCCAGGAGCACCGCCGCCGCCAGGGCTATCTGCGAAGCCTTAGAAAAGGCTCGGTAGACTGTCCGCCTCCCCAATCCCAAATCGCAAATCTCAAATCGTTCCGTTCTTAACGGGCGTACTCGACCACCCGAGTCTCCCGTAGGACGGTCACCCTGATTTCCCCGGGATACGTCATTTGCTGCTCGATGTTCTTCGCGATATCGCGCGCCACGATGAGCGCCTGGCCGTCGTTGATCTTGTCGCTGTCCACGAGCACGCGGACCTCGCGGCCCGCCTGGATCGCGTAGGCCCCCGTGACGCCGGCCATGCCCTTGGCGATGGCCTCGAGCTGCTCGAGGCGCTTGACGTACCGGTCGAGGTTCTCGCTGCGCGCGCCGGGCCGCGACGCGCTGATGGCGTCCGCCGCCGCCGCGAGGACCGTGTACGGGAACCGCGCGTCGGCGTCGTTGTGGTGGTTCGCCGCGGCGTCGATGACTTCCTTGGGCTCCTCGAACCGCTTCAGGAGCTCGCCGCCGATGACCGGGTGCGAGCCCTCGAACTCCTGGTCGACGGCCTTGCCGATGTCGTGGAAGAGGCCGCACCGCCGGGCGAGGCGGATGTCCATCTTGAGCTCCGCCGCCATGACCGCGCACACGTGCGCCACCTCGCGGACGTGCTGAAGGACGTTCTGGCCGTAGCTCGTGCGGTACTTGAGGCGGCCGAGCAGCGTGACGAGCTTCGGGTGGACGTTCTGCATGTCCATCTCGTAGAGGAACTGCCGGCCCACCTCCATGATGTGCTGTTCCATCTCGCGCTTGTTCTGCTCGACGATCTCCTCGATGCGCGTCGGATGGATGCGGCCGTCGAGGAGGAGCTTCTCCATCGACCGGCGCGCCATCTCGCGGCGGACGCCGTCGAAGGCCGACAGGACGATGACGCCCGGCGTGTCGTCGACGACGACGTCCACGCCCGTCGCGCGCTCGAACGCCCGGATGTTGCGCCCCTCGCGGCCGATGATGCGGCCCTTCATGTCCTCGCTGGGGAGGTCCACGACGCTCACGACGCTGTCCGCCGTGTGCGAGGCCGCGAACCGCTGGATCGCCATCGTGATGACGCGCTTCGCCTCCGCCTCGGCGTTCTCCTTGGCCGCGTCGAGCCGCTTGCGGATGAGCTCCGCCTTGTCGCGCTCCAGCTCGGGCTCGAGCTTGTCCATCAGGAGCTTCACGGCCTCGTCGCGCGTCATGCCGGCGATCTCGTGGAGCGTCTTCTTTTCCAGTTCCAGGGTGCGGGTGACCTCCGTTTCGCGCTCGGCAAGGTCCCGCTCCTTCTTCTCGAGGTCGCGGCCGCGGGTGTCGATCGACTTCTCCTTGGCGGAGATGCCTTCCGACCGCTTCTCGATGACGTCTTCCTTCTTGAGGAGGCGGTTCTCGAACTCCTTCAGCTCCCGGCGTTCGTCGCGGACGACCTTGTCGGCCTCGTCCTTGACGCGGACGGCCTGCGCCTTGGCCTCGACGACGAGCTTCTCGGCGCCGAGGCGGGCTTCCTCGAGGACTTCGTCGGACTTCCGGAAGGTGGCGGTGTTCAGGCGGCTGAAGTAGACGTAGCAGAGGCCGGCTCCCAGGCCGATGCCGAGGACCCCGGCGAGGACGGAAATGAGGATATCCATGGCGGCGCTCCCGTAATTTCGGGGCGCTCGCGCGGGGGAGAGCGGCGCGGCGTGGAGAGAAACTGGAGTCCCGGACTAATCGCTCCTCGTCCGCACCCTATCGTCGATCAAGGCCCGGTCGGCCGTCCGGCCCGCCGTACCGGCGGGCCCCGGCGTGAAAGGCGTTCGTATGATCGTCGTGTCAACCCCGGCGCATGCGCCCATCTATTGTGATCCCTTCGCGATTCA
>DASRJF010000141.1:0-3384 GCA_035649615.1 Planctomycetota bacterium
ACCGTCCCCCTGATACACTTCAGCCGAGTCGTCCGGGAACCCTTTGCTCGTGATTGCTCGGATGCCGTTTCATCCGCGCAATCATCGGCAAACAACCCTCCCCGGCGGCCCGAGCGCATGGACCGTAGGCCGACCGCGGACCAGATCGTCGAACATCTCGAGAAAACCACCGGGCACCGCTTCACGCACCCGGAGCTCGCCGTCGAGGCCCTCACGCACTCCTCGGCGCGCGACAAGGATCACCCGTGCAACGAGCGCTTCGAGTTCCTCGGCGACGCCATCCTCGGGCACGTGATCAGCGAGCACCTCTTCCAGGCCTTCCCCCACAAGGAGGAGGGCGACCTCTCCACGATGAAGTCGATCATCGTCAGCGCCCGCACGCTCTCCGCGCGGTCCCTCGACCTCGGCTTCGACCGGATCGTGATCCTCGGCCGCGGTCTCACGGAGAAGAAGGGCCTTCCCTCCTCGATCCTCGGCAACGTCTTCGAGTCCGTCGTCGCGGCGATCTACCTCGACGCGGGCTTCGAGGCCGCGCGCCGGTTCATCCTGGGCCAGCTCGAGTCCAAGACCGACGAGATCCGCAAGAACGAGCACGAGCCGAACTACAAATCCCTCCTCCAGGACCACACGCAGCGCGAGCACTCCGTCGTGCCGACGTACCGCGTCCTGAGGGAGCTGGGCCCGGACCACCGGAAGAAATTCCAGGTCTCCGTCGAGGTCGACTCGACGAGCTATGGCCCGGCGTGGGGCGTCAACAAGAAGGAGGCGGAACAGAAGGCCGCCCGCGTGGCCCTCGCCGCGCTCGGTCTCATTCCGCCGGGTCGGGACGCGCCGGAGTCATCGGAACCCGGGGACCTGGAGGATCCGGCCCCGGGACCCGTTGACTCCTCGAGACCCGATCCTCGCCGCGGCGTCCGCTGAGTCGGTTCAGCGGGCCGCCGCCAGACTCGCCGCCGGGGCCCCCGTGGCCGCCGGCGGCGTTTGGGGGTCATCGTACGCCCTCATCACGGCCGCGATCGAGCGCTCCCTCGGTCCCGTGATCGTCGTCCTGCCCGATGCCGCGGGCGCCGAGGCGGCCGCCGACGACCTCGCGTGCCTTCGCGGATCCCCTCCGGACCTCTTCCCGGAATCGGACGCGGCGCCCGTCTCCTTCGCCGACCGGCTCCGCACCGCGCGGCGCCTGGCGTCCGGCGCGACCCGGGCCGTCGTCACATCGGCCCGCGCCCTCCTCCAACCGCTCCCGTCGCCGGCCACCGCGGAACGCACCCGGCTCCGCCTGGCGCCCGGCGACCGGCTCGATCTCGACGATCTCTCGCGGCGGCTGGCGGAGAGCCGGTACGAGCGCACGCACGCGGTGGAGCTGCCGGGCGAGTACGCGATCCGCGGCGGCATCCTCGACCTCTTCCCCTACACCGCGGACGAGCCGGCCCGCGTCGAGCTGATGGGCTCGGAGATCGAGTCGATCCGCGCGTTCGCCATTGCCGACCAGGCCGCGACGCGCGAGCTGAACGAGCTCGAGTTCAGCCTCATGCCGCTGGAGGACGGCGTCGACGAGGAGGCGCTTCTCCCGGACTGGCTGCCCCAGGGCGGATGGATCGCCGTGCGCGAGGCGGCCGACGTGAAGGAGGCCGACCTGTCGGACGCGCTCGCGGGAAAAGCCGTGCTGACGATGCAGTCCCTGCCGGTCCCCGAGCGCGGCGCGTCGATCAACTTCCGGACGCTCTCGATGCAGCGCTTCTCCGGCGCGCTGGCGAACGTGGCGGGCGAGCTGGCCGAGGTGGCGAAGGGGCGCGATCACGTGATCCTCTACAGCGCGACGGAGGGCGAGGAAGAGCGGGTCCGCCAGCTGCTCGACGACGCGAAGGCGACGACCATCGACCTGCGCCGCGGCCGTCTCGCCACCGGCTTCACGTTCGAGGAGGCCGGGCTCGCGGTCCTCTCGAACCACGAGCTCTTCAACCGCTACCGCGTGCGGCGCCCCGCGCCCCGTCGCGCGGGCGCGCGGCCGATCGACACGCTCCTCGAGCTCGAGAAGGGCGACACCGTCGTCCATCTCACGCACGGCATCGGCCGGTTCCTCGGGCTCGAGCGCCTCAAGCGGGACGGGCGCGAGCAGGACTTCGTCGCGGTGGAGTACCAGGGGGGCGCCAAGGTCTACGTGCCGGTCGCGAACATCGATCTCATCCAGAAGTACGTGGGCGGGACCGACTCGACGCCGCCGCTCCACACGCTGGGGGGGACCCGCTGGACCACGGACCGGATCCAGGCGGAGGAATCGGTCCGGAAGCTCGCGCAGGAGATGCTCCGCGTGCAGGCGCTGCGGGGCCTGGAACTCGGCATCGCCTTCCCGCCGGACACGGAGTGGCAGCGCGCGTTCGAGGCCGCGTTCCCGTACGAGGACACCGAGGACCAGGTCGCGGTGACGGCCGCGATCAAGAAGGACATGGAGACGCCGCGCCCGATGGACCGGCTCATCTGCGGCGACGTCGGCTACGGGAAGACCGAGCTCGCGATGAGGGCCGCGTTCAAGGCGGCGACGTCGAACAAGCAGGTCGCGGTCCTCGTGCCGACGACCGTGCTCGCCCAGCAGCACTTCCAGACGTTCTCGGAGCGGATGGCGGACTACCCCCTGTCGATCGAGGTCATCTCCCGCTTCAAGTCGAAAGCGGAGCAGCGGCGGCTCCTGAAAGCGGCGGAGGCGGGGAAGATCGACATCCTGATCGGCACGCACCGGATCGTCCAGCCCGACGTGAAGTTCAAGGACCTCGGCCTCGTCGTCATCGACGAGGAGCAGCGGTTCGGCGTCGAGCACAAGGAGATGCTCAAGCGCCTCCGCGCGACGGTCGACGTCCTGACGCTCACGGCGACTCCGATCCCGCGGACGCTGCACATGTCGCTGCTCGGCATCCGCGACATCTCGTCGCTCGCGACGCCGCCGCAGGACCGGATCGCGATCCGGACGGAGGTGCTGGCGCACGACGATCGGAGGATCCGCGAAGCGATCCTCACCGAGCTCGACCGCGGCGGCCAGGCGTACTTCGTCCACAACCGGGTCTACTCGATCGAGGGGGTGCGCCGGTTCCTGGAGCGGATCGTGCCCGAGGCGTCGTTCGGCGTGGCGCACGGGCAGATGGACGAGCACGAGCTCGAGGCGACGATGCTCGCGTTCCTCGACAAGAAGATCGACGTCCTCATCGCGACGACGATCATCGAGAGCGGGCTCGACATCCCGAACGTGAACACGATCCTGATCGACAACGCGGACCAGTTCGGGCTGGCGGACCTGCACCAGCTGCGCGGCCGCGTGGGGCGGTACAAGGTGCAGGCGAAGTGCCTGCTGCTCCTGCCGCGCGACCGGCAGATCCTGCCGCAGGCGAGGAAGCG
>DASRJF010000142.1:0-12894 GCA_035649615.1 Planctomycetota bacterium
GATCAAGGCCGTCCTCTTCGACATCGACGACACGCTCTTCTCCACGACGGAGTTCGCCACGCGGGCCCGCCGGGACGCCGTCGAGGCCATGCGGCGCCAGGGCCTGAAGGTGTCCGCCGAGGAGCTCCTCCGCGAGCTCAACGAGGCCATCGCCGAGTTCGGCTCCAATTTCGAGCACCATTTCGAGAAGCTCCTCCTGCGCCTGCCCCGCGCCCGCCTGCGGGGCGTCAACTGGTCCCTCGTCATCGCGTCCGCCATCGTCGCGTACCACGACGCCAAGTTCACGCGCCTGGCCCCGTTCGACGACGTCGTGCCCGCGCTGGAGCGCCTCTCCCGGTCGGGCCTGCGGCTCGGCGTCATCACGGACGGACTCGAGATCAAGCAGGCGGAAAAGCTGATCCGGCTCCGGGTCGCCTCCTACTTTCCGCCCGAGGCCATCTTCATCTCGGACCGGATCGGGATCTCCAAGCCCAACCCCAAGCTCTTCCTGCGCGCGTGCGAGGCGCTCGACGTGCCGCCCGGGGAGGCCCTGTACGTGGGCGACCATCCCGTCAAGGACATCGACGGGGCGAACCGGGCCGGGCTCATCACCGTGCTCGTGGACCGCAAGGGCCGCCACGCGTCGGTCGCCGGGGAAACCCGCCCCGCCCACACGATCCAGGATTTCGGCGGCCTCTTGAAACTGATCGAGCGCGACTTTAAGGTGTCGCTTCCCACGTAGCGGTCCGACGCTTGCCTCTGACCGTCGAGGGCGGACCGCCGGACTGAACCATGAACCACGAACTCGTCGGCGTTGTCGATTTCGGCGGACAGTACACCCAGCTGATCGCCCGGCGCGTCCGCGAGACCAACGTCTTCTGCGAGATCCTCATGCCCGACGTGAAGGCGGAGGACCTGCGCCGCCGGAAGCTCAAGGGGCTGATCATGTCGGGCGGCCCGGCGAGCGTCTACGCCCCCGGCGCGCCCCGCTGCGATCCCAAGCTCTTCGAACTCGGCGTCCCCGTCCTCGGGATCTGCTACGGCATGCAGCTCGCGTGCCTCTCGCTCGGGGGCAAGGTGACCGCCGCGAAGGACCGCGAATTCGGCCGCACCGAGCTGACGATCGGGAACGGCTCGCCCCTGTTCCGGGGCGTCCCCCGCCGCACGTCGGTCTGGATGAGCCACGGCGACAAGGTCGAGACCGCCTCGCGCGAATTCGAAGTGCTCGCCGCCACCCGGAACTGCGCCAACGCGGCGGTCCGCCACCGGTCGCGCCCCATCTACGGCGTCCAGTTCCACCCCGAGGTCGCCCACACGCCCCAGGGCGGCCGGATGCTGCGTAATTTCCTCTTCGACGTCTGCGGATGCCACGGGGACTGGAAAACGACCTCCGTCATCGAGCAGGCGGTGTCGGACATCCGCGCGGCCGTCGGCCCGAAAGGGCGCGTCCTGTGCGGCCTCTCGGGCGGCGTCGACTCCTCGGTGGTCGCGACCCTCGTGCACCGGGCGATCGGGAGCCGCCTCACCTGCGTGTTCGTCGACAACGGCCTCCTGCGGCTGGGCGAGGCGGACCAGGTGCGGCACCTCTTCCGCGACCGCCTGCACCTGAACCTCGTCGTGTCCGACTCCTCCGAGGAATTCCTCCGCAAGCTCAAGGGAGTCTCCGACCCCGAGAAGAAGCGCAAGATCATCGGCCACGTCTTCATCGACGTCTTCGCCCGCGAGGCGAAGCGCGTGAAAGGCGTCGACTTCCTGGCGCAGGGCACGCTCTACCCGGACGTGATCGAAAGCCGGAGCGCGTTCGGGGGGCCGAGCGCGGTGATCAAGACGCACCACAACGTCGGCGGCCTCCCCAAGCGGCTCAGGTTCAAGCTGGTCGAGCCCCTGCGCCACCTCTTCAAGGACGAGGTGCGGAAGATCGGGCGCGCGCTGGGAATGCCGCCGCGCCTCGTCGACCGCCAGCCCTTCCCGGGGCCCGGCCTCGGCGTGCGCTGCCTGGGCCCGCTGTCGAAGCCGAGGCTCGACTTGCTGCGCCGCGCCGACGAGATCGTCGTCGCGGAGATCGAGAAGGCCGGCCTCCACAAGCGGCTCTGGCAGTACTTCGCCGTGCTCCTGCCCGTCTCCACGGTCGGCGTGATGGGCGACGAACGCACGTACGACAACGTGATCGCCGTGCGCGCCGTGGAGAGCCTCGACGGCATGACCGCGGACTGGGCGCGGATTCCCAACGAAGTGCTGGCGACGATCAGCTCGCGGATCGTCAACGAGGTGAAGGGGCTGAACCGCGTCGTTTACGACATTTCGTCCAAGCCGCCCAGTACAATTGAATGGGAGTAGACCAGCTCCAAGCTCCAAGCTCCAAGCTCCAAGCTTCAAGCTCCAAGCCGGAAAGAACCCTTTAAAGCGAAAACGCCCCGCCTTGCGGCGGGGCGCTTTGCTTAAAGCTTAGAGCTTAAAGCTTAAAGCTCACTTCTTGCCCGACTCCGTCGGGGTGGGCGGATTCTGGGGCAGCGGTTCGTCGTCTTCCGCCGTGCCCGGGAAGAGCGTGATCTTCTCATCCTCGGCCGCCGCGACGAGATCCAGGTCCTTCACCGTGTCGCGGATGAGGAGAATCGTCGCCTTGGATTCCTTGTAGTCCAGGTCGACGCGCAGCACGCCGGGAATCTTCATGAGCCGCTCGCGCAGCTTCTCGGGCCGGATCCCCTTCTCCCACGGCTCGTAGGAGAGGGTCCTCAGGCGGTGGGACCGGAGCGCCACGAACTTAAGCCCGTCCTCCTTGAGGACCGTCGCGAACGTGCGGGGATCGACCTGGGCGATGGGGCCGAACACGTAGAGCTTGCCGTCGCCCCCGAACGCCTTGGCCGCGCCGGGGATCTTCATCGCGACGTCGAACGGCTTGACGCTCGACTGCTTCTCGACCGCGTACTCGATGGAGAAGAGGCCCGGGGAGTACAGCGCGGACTTGATGTTCACCGAGGCGGCCGCGTTCGTGATCGCGACCATCTGGCTCCAGTCGCCCGAGAACATCATCGTCGCCTCGGTCGGGGTGACCGTCACCTTCTTCAGCTGGGGGACGCGCATCAGCGCGTTCTGGAGGCACTCGCACGGCTTGGTATCGTGGGGGACGTACTTCAGGGTCACCCGCAGGCCTTCCAGCTGGGGGCCGCGGGGAGCTTCCTTTTCCTTGCTGCCGCCGGAGCCGCTGCTGCCGCCGGACTCGCCGCCGGCCGGGATCTCGGGGGGAGCCTTTCCGCCGCCGGACGAGCCACCCGCCGCGCCCGCACCGGGCGCGCCACTACCGCCGCCGCATCACTGCGCGGCCGCGGGAACGGACCAGGCGGCCACCAGGGCCAACGCCGTGATGGCGCTCAACATGAACTTCATGCGATCCCCTCCGAAGCGTGATTCCAGCCTGCCTATTGTATACCGCTTCGGCCGCCCAACCCTTTAAATTGAGCCGGAATCCGTCACGGCAGCCGGAGCTTGCAGAGGTCCTGGCCGATCGCGTACAGCACGTGCCCGCCGCCGGCCGCCTTCACGATCCGGATCCGGTTGATCGACCGCCCCAGTTCGACGCGGGTCCAGCTCGCGCCCCCGTCCCGGGTCTCGAATCCCGAAGCGGTCGTTCCAACCCACCCCCGCTCCGGAGTCAGGAACGCCACGGCCTGCGGGCGGCAGTGGTAATCGTCCACGAGGAGGATCTCCTTCCAGGTCCGGCCGCCGTCCACCGTCTTGACGACGAATCGCGGCGTCGCCTTCGGATCGGGATTGAACGTCCGGATGGTCGCGTAACCGACGTCGCGGGTCGGGAACGAGCACTTCCAGACGGATTCGCCGGGGCGGGTGGATCGATACACCTCGTTCCACGAGAGGCCCCCGTCCTCCGTGCGAAGGATCGACGCGAAGGCCTTGGCCGGATCGGCGTCCGTCGCCGCGCAGACGACTCCCGTATCCGCGTCCAGGAAGAGGATATCGAGCACCATCCCGCAGTGCGGTCCCAGGCTCATCGAGTCCCAGCCGTTTTCCTCGGTCCAGCGGAAAATGAAGCCCGGTCCCG
This sequence comes from Planctomycetota bacterium, assembly GCA_035649615.1. Taxonomy (GTDB): domain Bacteria; phylum Planctomycetota; class MHYJ01; order MHYJ01; family JACPRB01; genus DASRJF01. The sequence continues at coordinate 4,037 of DASRJF010000142.1, forward strand.
TCACCCGGCCGCCGGCCCACACCGTCTTCCGGCCCCTCCGGTCGGTGAATACGTTCATCGAGCAGATGCCGCCCCGGCCTTCCTGGGGGTCCTTGGAGGGCGCCCACGTGCGGCCGCCATCCGTCGTTTCGTAGATCAGGTTCGGATCCGTGATGTTCACCCGCGAGTTCAGGTTCTCGAAGTCCTTCGGGGCCATCACGGTGCTGAAGCCCTCGACCGCGCCCGGTCCGAGGTTGCCCGCGAAACCGCGTTGCCGATCGATGAAGGCCAAGGCGCGCCAGTACGTTCCCGGCCTGTGAACCTGCTCCGTCCAGGATCGTCCGCCGTCGACGGTCTTGAAGATCTTTCCGATGCTGTTGACGTACCAGCCGGTCTCGGAATCGATGAAGCAGACGTCGTCCTGCTTGTCGTTCGCCGGTTCGGTATCGAGCTTCTCCCACCGGGGGGGAAGCCCGTCGTCCGGCGGAAGGTGGGTGCACGCGGACAGGAGGAGAAGAGCAACGGTCAGCCGGGACTTGGCCATGCCGGGCTTGGAGCTTGAAGCACGAAGCTTGAAGCTGATTAGGGGGGGACCTTGTAATCCTTCCGGTTCTGCGCCCACCACTTCGCCCAGGTCTCGGCGCAGGTCTGCCGCTGCCGCGTGATCGCGTGGAGCGCTTCATGGATCGGCGCCTGCAGCACCTGCCGCTCCGACTTCTGGTGGCGGTCGATGTTGTCCCCGGGATCGGAGGGCGCGCGGCCGTCCTTCGACGGATCCGGCACGTCGCTGGGCTTGTCGCCCTGGCTCTCGAGGTATTGGAGCCTCTTGATCAGCGGGTCGATGGCGGACATCCCGCGCAGACGCCCCGCCGCCTTGGCGCCGGCGCGCGCGATCCAGGGATCCTTGTCGAGAATCGCGGAGTTGATGAGGCCCGCGGCGGACTCCGCCTTCAATTCACCGAGGGACTGGACGATCTGGATCCGGACGGGGCGCGAGGACATCCGGGTTTCGGAGTTCTGGCACAGCCGCTGGTAGGCCTTGATGAGCGCTTCCGGCGTTCCGTCGATCTTGCCGAAATTCGCGAGGACCAGCGCCGCCACGATCCGCGTGGAGACCGGACCCCGGCCCTCGGTGACCAGGGGGACGAGGACCGCCTGGGTCTTGGGATGGACGGTTTGACCGAGCGTCCGGACCGCGAGGACGAGCTCGTCCTCGGTCGACCCGGAGCGGTAGAAGTTCTTCTTGAACTCGGCGATGGCGTCGTCCGCCTCGGCCTCGGCGGAACCCGGCACGGGGGGTTCCTGCGCGAAGGCGACCATCCCCCAGACGATCAATCCCCAGACCATCATGCCCTCATTCTCCCGCGACCCACGGCGGGATGTCAATCGAGGACGCGGCGGATCTCGATAGTGTCAACCTCCAGCGAATGTTCGCGTCCGCGCTCCTGGACGACTCCCATCATGATCTTGCGAATGTCCTCTCCGGCGACGAGGTCCACCATCTCCCGGCGGAGCCCGCGCAGCGACCACTCCTCCGGCGACGTCCCGGTGGCCGAGCGGGCCACCTCGCGATGCCATCCCCCCTGCCCGCCGACCCAGAGGCAGATCTTCGCGCCCGTGCCGCCGCAGGCGGCGCGCAGCACCATGTCCGAGGTGAATTTCAACGGCTCGTCGAGGGCGATCACGATCCACCGGATCGGATCGACGCACTCGGGGATGAGGGCGTCCGCATCCTTCAGCGGCTCCGCTTTCCTCGACCGGGACGTGTACCGCCACGGCCCGTCGTTGGAGGTCGTTCCCGCGGCCGCGCGCAGCACCAGGAGCGTGCGGGGACGGATGATCCCGTACCGCTCCGCGAGCGCCGCGCAGGACGCCTGCTGATCCTCCTCGACGACCGACGAATTCGGCTGGACGTCCACGCCGCGGCCCGCGTCGATCCGGCGCGGACCCACGTCCGCCACGCCGCGAAGGATCCGGACGCGGAGCCCGCCGGCCTCGACTTCGGCGGCCGCCCGGCCCCGGAAAGATCTCAGCGTCACGGTGCGGTCCTGCCCGCGGACTTCCCAGCTCTGGTCCGCGCCCGCCGTGTCGATGAAGACGCGGCCCCGGGCGATTTCGACGACGTACGCCCCGGCGTCCGCCGCGTACGCGAGGCGCGCCTCCGACGCGTTGTCGAGAACGACCAGGGCGCGGCCCTCGACGTTGACCGAGGCGACGCCCTTGGAACGCAGCACCTCGGAATAGGAGAGGCGGCCCGGGGCGGCCGACGGCAGGCCTTCCGATTCGAACACGGAGATGGCCTGGAATCGGGCCGGCGCGGGCGCTTCCTCCGGCTTGCCGGGCGCGAGCTCGGGCCCTTTCACGGACACGGGGATATTCGGCGAGGCGATGGTCGCCGACAGATCGGGAGTCGGCGCTCCCGAGTCGTAGTGCATCGCGCCCGGGCTCCGGCCGTCCCCCGGGGGGTTCGTGGCCGTCGTCGGCGGGATCCGCGGCGGACCCGACCACTGGACGGCCACGTACGTTACGGCGATCGCCACGAGGAAGGAGGCCGCGACGACCCTCCAGAACGAGAAGAAGGCGTCGCGCCCCGCGGAACGGAGGACGACCTTGAGCGCCCGCTCTTCCTGGAGGGCGCCCAGCGCGGACACGGGTTCGGTATTCGACAGGCGGGTCAGGGCCGCGGCGCGGCGGCAATCGTCGCATTCCGCGAGGTGATCGGTGACCGAGGCGCGGTCGAGCGGCCCCAGGCCGTCGTGGAGCCACGCCGCGAGCCGTTCGTCGGAAACGCAATGGGGCGGCTCGGCGAGGGCGCCTTGGACCGTTTCGAACAGGCGGTGCTGGCCTTCCTCCGAGAGGGACTGCGGCGACTCCCGGTCAACGAGGAAGGCGATCGTGACGGCCCGGCGGCACACCTCGCACGCGGCCAGGTGGGTGGAGACGGATTCGTCGTCGGCCGGGGGAAGTTCCCGATCGACCCACGCCGACAGCCTCTCTTCGTCCGGGCAGAACATGGTCATGGACGATTGAATCCCCGTGTATCCCGGTTAGACGCCGCCCCGGCACCCGTCATGCATCGTCTTCGGATTTCGACGTCCCCCGCGCCAGGATGGCCTTGAGCTTCTCCCGGGCGCGGAACAGGTACGACGACACCGTATTCGGCGCGACGCGGAGGATCGCCGCGATGGTGCGATAGCTCAGGCCGTCGAGGTAGTACATCTTGAGGATGAGGCGGTCGTCGGAGGGCAGGCGGCCCATGGCGTCGTGGACGAGCTCGAGATCGTCCCGCGTGAGCCGGTCGGCCGGGTCGGACGGATCGCGGAGCTCGTCCAGGAGATCCGCATCCTCGGTCTCGAGGCGCACGTGCTTGAGGGAGCCCTTGCGCATCTCGGTCCGGATGAAGTCGAGCGTGCGGCGCGTGGCGAGGACGGTGAGCCACGTGCTGAGCGAGCTCTGGCCGGCGAAGCTGCGGAGCCGCCGGCAGCGGTCCTCGCAGAGCGACGCCCAGACGGACTGCGCGGCTTCATCGACCTGGTTGGAATCGACGGTCTTGAGGACGCGGTGGAGCGTGCTGCGCGACGCGTGCGAGACGAGCGCCCCGTACTGGCGGATCATGTAGCGCCACGCCTCGGAGTCGCCGTTGGAGCAGCGGCGGACCAGGTCCTTTTCGGCCTCGGATCGGGTGGCGTCCCGCGCGGTCATCACATGGATTATACCCCGTCCTTCGGCGCGCGCACCTCCATATGCTAAGTTGACGGAATGCCCGAAATCGTCATCCACCCGGCTCCCCGCCGCTGCGTGGTCCGGGTGGGACGGGGCTATTCGCAGCCCGACCTCTCGATGGACCGCGTGGAACCCGACCGGTTCGTCATCGCGGACCGCCGCGTCGAGAGCATCGCGCGCCCGTGGGTTTCGGACGGCGGGGCCCTGTTCCTGACAGGCGGCGAGCGGGCGAAGACGCTGCCGAACGCGCTGAAGGTGATCAAGACGCTCCTCCGGCGGGAGCACGAACGCAGGCAGCCCCTCGTCGCCATCGGCGGCGGCAGCATCTGCGACCTCGCCGGCTTCGCGGCCGCGGTGTACAAGCGCGGCATTCCCCTCCACCTCGTGCCCACGACGCTCCTCGCGCAGGTGGACGCCGCGATCGGCGGGAAGAACGGCGTCGACCTGCCCGAGGGCAAGAACCTGCTCGGCACGATCCGCCAGCCCGACACGGTCCTCGTCGATCCCGTGCTCCTCGGTCCGCTTCCCGATCGCGAGTTCTCCTCGGGCCTCGCGGAGGTCGTGAAATGCGGGATGATCCGGGACTTCGCCTTGTTCGAGCTGCTCGAACGCAAGGGACCCGAGATCCTGGCGCGCGAGCCCGGCGTCCTGTCGGAGATGCTCGTGCGCGCGATCACGGTGAAAGTCGACGCGGTCCGCGCGGACGAGCAGGAAGAGGGCGAGCGCGCGCTGCTGAATTACGGCCACACGATCGGGCACGCCATCGAGGTCGTCCGCTCCTGGAGGATCCGGCACGGCGAGGCCGTCTCCCTCGGCATGGAGGTCGCGGCCTACGTCTCGTGGAAGATGGGACTCGTTTCGAAGGAAACCGCCGCGCGGCAGACGGCCGTGCTGAAGGCGTGCGGCCTTCCCACGCGCCTGCCCGGTCTGCGCCCCGCCGAGGTGCTGGCGGCGACGCGCCACGACAAGAAGCGCTCCGGCGGCTCGCTCCGCTTCGTCCTGGTCGAGGACATCGGCCGGGCGCGCCACGACGTCGAGGTCGAGGACAAGCTCGTCCTCGAGGCGATCGGGAGAATCACCAGCTGAAGTGCTGATGGGGCGGCACACCCTCCGCACGTCGGCACTTCACGCCAGGGGAACGGCGCGAAAGAGCGGCCCTTCGCAGACCACGAGCCCGCGGGCCGCCAGCCGGTCGAGCGCCGCCGATACCGTCACCTCGGGCAGCCGGCTCGCCGCGGCCACCGATTCCGCGGTCCGGGCCTTGCCCCCGAGCTCGCGCAGCACGGTCCGCTCGAGCGGCGACACGGCCGCCGGAGAGGACACGCCCCGGAGAATCGACGCGAGCGCCGGGAGCTCCTCGAGGACGTCGGCCGCGGTCTCCGCGAGCTTCGCGCCCTGCCGGATGAGCAGGTGGGTGCCCCGGCTCATCGGGCTCTCCACGCTTCCCGGGAGCGCGAAGACTTCCCGGCCCTGCTCCATCGCCCAATCGGCCGTGATGAGCGCCCCGCTCTTCTCGCCCGCCTCGATCACGAGGATGCCGAGCGAGAGGCCGCTGATGATCCGGTTGCGCCGCGGGAAGTTCCCGGGGGACGGCGCCGCGCGCAGGGGGAATTCGCTCACGAGCGCGCCGCGCTCCGCGAGGCGCCGCGCGAGCCCGCGGTTCTCGGGGGGATAGACCGCCGCGACCCCGCTGCCGAGCACCGCGAGCGTGCGTCCCTCCGGCGTTCCCAAGGCGCCCCTATGGGCCTCGGTGTCGATCCCCCGGGCCAGCCCGCTCACGACCGTGACGCCGACGCCCGCCAGCTCTCCCCCGAACCGCGCCGCCTGGCGCAGTCCATAGGGCGTGGCCTGGCGGGAACCGACGAGGGCCACTCCCAGGAGATCGCGTTCCTCGAGGGCGCCCCGCACGTAGAGCACGAGCGGCGGATCGTGGAGCGTGGAGAGCGACGCGGGATAGCCCGGCGTGCCGTACGCCAGGATCGAGACGCCTTCGGAGGACGCCTCCTCGATCTCGATCGCGGCCGCCCCCGAGCGGGACTGCTCGACGATCGCCGACGACGTCAGGTCCCCGATCCCCGGCACCCGCTTCAATTCCGACCGCGGGGCGCGCAGGGCGGACCGGGCGGAGCCGAATCGTTCGCACAGGCGGCGATGCAGGGCCGCGCCGACGAGGCCGGTGAGATTCAGCGCGACGAGAGACTCGAGATCGACTTCCACTCAACGGTGTGCGCGGGAACGACCCGGGACCGCATGGTTTCGCCACCCAGACGCGGTGGTTGCGAGCGGCGGAACCTAGCGAACGCCGACTCGCATCGGCTTGAAGTCGGCGTCTTCCGCGGGAGTGACGTTCAGGATCCGGACTTCACCGGTTTTGGTGGCGGCGCAGACGGCCACGGGATCCACGCCGTCCGGCACGTCCGCGTACCGGGCGGTCAGGCGGGCGGCCTTCTCCACGGCGCCCTCGTCGTGCGTCCCGCGGATCACCGTGACGGGGCCGACGAAATCACGCACGCGGACGAGCACGTCTTCGGGGGCGGCGAACGCCTCGAGCATGTCGTTCTCGCGCTCGTTGCGGCCCACGATGATCTTGCACGCGCGCGACACGCGGAAGTGGCGGCCGACGCGGAGCAGGTTGATGTCGCGCGCCCCGCCGTCCGGGTCGTTCGCCCAGAGATCCCGCAGCCGGTCCGAGTACCCGGGATCCGTGAGGAGGCATCCGCCCGACGGCTGGGGGATCTTGTCGATCCCGTACTGTTTCGCGAGCGCGTACTGGCGGAGGCGGCTCCGGCCCGAGATGTCGAGCAGGCGCGAGCGGTCGACGACGCCCTCGATCTCCGGCTGCGTGGGCGGCAGGAGTTTCGCCGAGAGGGGGCGCAGGACGCGGCCCTCGAGGCCGAGCTCGCGGTCGATCTCCTTGAAGCGGTAGAACGTCTGCGACATGGGGCGCTGGTTGAGCACTTCGCCGGTGACCAGGAAGCCCGCGCCGTGGCGCTCGAGGAATTCCGTGGAGCGGCCGAGCATCATGATCCGGCAGTCCACGCACGGATTCATGTTGCGGCCCCGGCCGTGCTTCGGCGCCTTCACCATGTCGATGTAGTCCTGGCCGAGGTGGGACATCTTGACGTCGAGCCCCAGCGGGCCCCACAGCGCGACCAGCGGCTCCACGTCGTGGCCGCACGAGCCGGCGCTGACCGGGTCGCACCCGAAGTGCGTGATGTAGCGGATCGCGGTGACCGGGATCCCCTGCTCGAGGATCACCCGGACCGCGAGCATGCTGTCGAGTCCGCCCGACAGGAGAGCCACGGCCTTGCGGGGAATAGTCATATTTTCGCGAAGGGAAAGGGACCCTTGCCTCCGTCCAGTGTAATGGCGTCTGGGATTCGGTGTCCATTCCCGATTTGTTGACAGCGGGGACCCCGACCCTATAATCCGGTCGGACTGCGGAGGAATCATCCATGCGCAACTGGCGGAAGTCTGCGGCGGCTTTCATGACGCTCTGCGTCTTCGCGGCTCCCCTGAGCGCGGACGTCGTGCCCGCGCGCAAGGCGAAGGCGGACCAGGACGCCGCGGCCGTCGAACAGCGGCTCGCCGCGCTCGGGGTCGACGCCGCCACGGCCAGGGCGAGCGCGGATCGCCTGACCCCCTCCGAGCTCCGGTTCTTCGCCACCGACACCGATCGGGTCCAGCCCGTCGGCCAGCAGGACATGTTCGCCGGCCAGACGGTCAACCTGTGGTTCGAGAGCCTCGTGGGCGCCGCCTTCCTCGCCGCCGGCTTCGGCCTCGGCTATTACATGGTCCACAACAACGAATAGCCGCGGGAGATCGCGCGTGAACCACTGGGGACGAATGGGCGCGGCCGCATGCTGCGCCCTCCTTCTGGCCGGACCGGGCCTCGCCTGGGCCGACGTCGTTCCGGCGCGCAAGGCGAAGGCGGACCTGGATGCCGCGGCCGTCGAACAGCGGCTCGCCACGCTCGGCGTCGATTCCTCGGCGGCCCGGAGCAGCGCCGAGCGGCTCACCCCCTCCGAGCTTCGCTTCTTCGCCGAAGACCCGGGCCGCATCCAGAATGTCGGCGGCCTCACCGGCGGCGAATGGCTGGGCGGCGCCGTCTTCCTCGGCCTGACGGGTTTCCTCTATTTCGCTTTCGTCAGCAACCAGTGAACCTATGAAGCGCACGATCGGAACCCTGGCCTCGTTCGCGGTGGCGGCGATTCTCGTCATCCGCCCGGGCCTCGCGGCGGCCGACGTCGTCCCGGCGCGCAAGGCGAAGGCGGACAAGGATGCGGCGGCCGTCGAGCAGCGGCTCGCGTCCCTGGGCGTCGACTCCGGCACCGCCAAGTCCAGCGCGGAGCGGCTCACGCCCTCCGAGCTCCGGTTCTTCGCCGAGGATTCCTCCCGGATCCAGAACGTGGGCGGAATCACCTGGTACGAGTTCCTCGGCGGCGTGGTCGTCGGGGCCGCGGTGGCCTTGGCGACTTTCGCGGTGGCCGATCACGCCATCCACTAGACGTCATGCGTCCGGCCGTACGGGTCTTCCTTCCCGCTCTCCTCTTCCTCGCGTGCGGATGCATCCTGTTCAGGTCGGGTCCCACCGAAGTCGATCGCATCCTCCCGGGAACGACCGGCTACCGGATGCTCCCGGGACGGATCTCGCTTCCCCAGGGGAGCCACAATCCCACGAGCTGCGGGCCCGAGTCCCTGTGCGGCTCCCTGAATTACCTCGGGATTCCGGTGTCCGTCGCGGATGTCGAGCACGAGATTTACAACGTCAAGATCCAGGGATCGGTGGCGCCGCAGATCGTCGACTATGCGCGGCGCAAGGGCGCCTCCGCCAAGGTGTCGGACCGCGGGGGCGGCTGGCCCAAGCTCCTCGACCACGTCAACGCCGGCTCCCCGGTCATGATCGAGGTGACGCTGGGGGGGCAGTATCACTATTACCTGGTGGCGGGCGTCAATCCCGAGAATCGGCTCCTCGTGTGCGCCCACTACGGAGATCGCCAGCTCCTGCTCTCGTTCGAACTGCTGGATGAGCTCTGGCGCCCCACCGATTACCGTTCGATCACGTTCACCATTCCCCCCGCCGAGGAACTGGCCCTCCAGGCCCAGGAGTGCCTGAAGGCCGGACGGTACGATCTCGCCGAGAAGCTCGCCACCCA
>DASRJF010000143.1:0-12960 GCA_035649615.1 Planctomycetota bacterium
GCGTCGAGAGCGCGCGGATCGACGCACGTCAGCCGCGCCTGGAGCCCCGCCGAGATCATCTCCCGAGCCAGCTCGCCGGTCGGCCTCCCCCAGATCGGGAAGATCGGCTCGATCCCCGTGCCGCGCATCCGCTCGACCCGGTACGCGCGGATGTCCTCCAGGAACAGATCGCCGAACGCCACCGCCCGGATCCCCTCTCCCAGGGCCCGCTTCAAGACCTCCGCCATCGCCGCTTCGTACCGCGCGTTGGAGCACGCGTCGGGAATCGGGACCTTCCACAGGGGAAGGCCCGCCGCCGCGGCCTGCGCCTCAAGCAGCTCTTCACGCACCGCGTGCATCGCGACGCGGCCGTGCGCCTCGTTGATCGTGGTCAAGAGTCCGACGACGTCGATCTCCGGCTTCTGCCGCAGGACGTGAAGCGTCCACGCGCTGTCCTTCCCGCTGCTCCACGACAGGAGCGCCTTCACGCGGCGGCCGCCTTCCGCTTGAGGACGATCAGGAAGAACGGCGCGCCCGCGACCGCGGTGATCGCGCCGACCGGCAGCTCCGCCCCGCGCAGGATGGACCGCGCGGCGAAATCCGCCGTCGCCACCAGCGCCGCGCCCAGGACTGCGCACACCGGCAGCATCCGGCGGTGGTCGGGGCCGACGAGCGCTCGGGCGAGGTTCGGGACGATGAGCCCCACGAACCCGATGATCCCGGCGCTCGAGACCGCCGCGGCCGTCGCGATCGCGCCGGTCGCCAGCAGGATCGCCTTCGCGCGCTCGACTTCGACGCCGAGATGGCGCGCGGATTCATCGCCGAGCAGGAACAGGTTCAGGTCCCGGGCCAGGAGGAAGGCGACGCCCCACGCCAGGAGCGCGGCCGGCGCCATCACGGCCAGGCGCGCCCACGCGTCCGTCTGCACGAAGCTCCCCATGAGCCAGAGCATGATGTCGCCGAAGTTGCGCGTGTGCGTCATCAGCAGGATGGAGAGAATCGCCGAGGCCATCGATCCGACCGCGAACCCCGCGAGGAGCAGCGTCGCGATCGGCACCCGCCCCCGGACCCGCGCCAGCCGGTAGACGAGAACCGCCGCCCCCAGCCCTCCGGCGAACGCGAATCCCGGCGCCGCCGCGCCCAGGCCCAGGATGATGGCGGCCACCGCGCCGAGCGCGGAGCCCCCCGAGACGCCGACGACGAACGGATCGGCGAGCGGATTCCGGAACAACCCCTGGAAGAGCGCGCCCGCCGTCGCGAGCGCCGCGCCGACCGAGGCCGCCAGCAGGGCCCGCGGAAGGCGGAGCCGCCACAGGATGGTGTCGGACCCGAACCATCCGGACGCGCCCCACGCGACCGAGAGCGCCAGGACCGCCGAAACGGCGATCCCGCCCGCGAGCAGCGCCGGGGCGCTACCGATTCTTCTCATCGAAGCACTCGGGGTGAAGGGTCCGCGCGAGCCGCTCGAGCCCGTTGGCGAGACGGGGCGTGGGGAACATGAACTCCGCCTTGTCGAACTGGAGCCGCGGCTTCTTCGACGACTGGAGACCCGACCATCCCGGCCGGTCCCACGGATAGGGCGTGTAATCGTGCGCGACGATCACGAACTCCGGATCGCGCGACAGCACCAGCTCCCAGGAGATCGGCATCCACTTCCCCGCGTGCGTCTCGGTGATGATGTTGGTCCCCCCGGCGAGGCGGATGATCTCGTCCGCGGTCATCCCCGGCGCCGCGGCGTGCGGCTGCGACGACGCCTCGAGGTAGACCGTGGGGCGGCGGGCGACGTCCTTCACCCGATTCAGCACGTCCGTCACGCGCAGGTCGAAGGCGAAGGCCGCCTGCTCGGACGCCGTCAACCGGTTCGTCACCTCCCCGAGCATCCGGAGCGCGCGACCGATGTCGGCCAGGGACTTCGGGTCGATGCACAGCACCCGCAAGCCGAGCGCCCGAAGCTGCTCGTTGGTGCGCGCCGCGAGGTCGTGGGAGGAGACGATGAGATCGGGCTTGAGCGCGACCACGGCCTCGTAGTTGACGCGCATGTCTCCGATTTTCGCGATCCGCGCCGCCTCGGGCGGATACGTGCACCACGTCGTCACGCCCACGACGAGATCTCCCGCGCCCGCGGCGAACAGGAGCTCCGTGGCGCTGGGGACGACCGAGACGATCCGCTCGACCCGCACCGGGACCTCGACGGTCGAGCCGGTGAGATCGCGAACCACCCGGACGGGAACGTCCGGAGCGGACTTCCGGCACCCGATGATGAGAACCAGGATCGCGAGCTTCTTCATGGGCGCCCCGGCAGGACGAGCGGGCCTCCATCCGGATGCGGGCGGACGATCACGTCGGGCCCAAAGACCTCCCTCAGGCGTCCCTGGTCGAGCATCTTGTCGGTCGGACCGTCGGCCGCGATCCGGCCCTCCTTGAGGAGCACGAGGCGCGTCGCGCACGCGGCCGCGAGGTTGAGATCGTGGAGCACCGCGACCGCGGCGCCTCCCGCGGCCACGTGACTCCGCACGATGCGGAGCGTCTCGACCTGGAAGTGGAGATCGAGGTGCGCCGTCGGTTCGTCGAGCAGGAGGAGTTTCGCCTCCTGCGCGAGGGCGCGCGCGAGCAGGACGCGGCGGCGCTCGCCGCCCGAGAGTTCGGTGATGGGGCGGTCCCGCAATTCCCACGTGCCGGTCCGCTCCATCGCGCCGCGGGCCACGGCCCGGTCGTGATCGGACTCGACGTCGAACCGGCCCAGGTGCGGATGACGTCCCATGAGGACCATCTCTTCGACGAGGAACTCGAACTCGATCGCCGCCTCCTGCGGGACGACCGCGATCGCCCGCCCCGCCGCCGCCGCGTCCGTCTCGCGATACAGGTCGCGCCCGTCCAGCAGGACCCGGCCCTCCCGCGGAGCGAGGGCCCGGGCCGCGGCTCGAAGCAGCGTCGTCTTCCCGGACCCGTTCGGGCCCGCGACGGCGACGAGCTCGCCGGGGCGCACTTCGAGCGTCGCCCGGGCGAGCACCGTCGCGCCGTCGTACGCGCACGACACCGACTCGAGCTTCAGCACCTTCTTTATTCCTGATTCCTCATTCCATTCCTCATTCCCTCTTCCACATTCCACATTCCATCCATCAGAACTCCACGGTTACTCCGGCCATGAACGACTCTTCGGGCGCGGGATTGAACGCTTCCCGCGCGCCCCAGATCCCGGTCGACCCGGCGCCGATGCCGCCGTTGTCGAAGTATTCCTCGCCGAACAGGTTGTTCGCCTCGAAGAAGAATACGGCCTTCTTCCACGCCCACCGGAGCCGCAGGTCGACGACGGCGTAGTCGTCGAGCGGGTCGGCGTCGTTCGAGAGGTCGTTCAAGAGGAACCGCTCGCCCACGTAGCGCGCCGCCAGCGTCGCGGAGAGCCCGAAGGCCGACGTCCACGTTCCCTCCACGGCCGCCGCCAGGTCGGGCGTGATCGGCATCTCCTTCCCCTCGAACGGACCGCTTTCGAGGGTCGTCCGCTGGAACGTGACGGAGCCGCGCAGGAAGACCGAGGGCTCGGGCGACGATTCGAGCTCGAGCTCGAGGCCGCGGTGGCGGACCCGCTCGACGTTTTCATTCTGGCCGAAGTTGCCGGTCGCGAAGACGTCCTCGCCCGTCGCGGGCGGCACGAAGAAGATCTCGTTGTGGACGTCCATGGAGTAGACGGCGACGCCGCCGCCGAGGACCGGAGTCTCCTTCGAGCGCAGGCCGATCTCGTAGATGGTTGCCCGCTCCGGCTCGAGGTCGAGCGATGTCGAGAGGAACCCGACCAATTCGTCGCGGTTCGGGAGCCGGAAGGTCTTTCCCGCCGAGGCGTACATGGACGTCTTGTCCGTGAAGAACCAGCTGAGCGATCCGAGCGGCGACGTGTTGGAAAAGTCCTCGTCGCCCTCCAGCGTGCTCGACGTGCCCCCCACCAGGTCCTGGGTCTCCCTGTCGAATTCGATCCGCGCGGCGTCGTACCGGACGGCGCCCGCGACCAGGAAGTTCGTCGTGATCCGGCTCTCCGCGCGGACGAACGCCCCCCACAGGTGCCGGTCAAACTCCGACTTCTGCAGCTCCACGAACGGGAACGGGGGGTTCGGAAAATTGTTCAGGCTCTCCGTGCTCGCCGATTCGAGGCCCGCCTCGAGTCCCGCCACCAGGGTCGAGTCGAAACCGAAAACCGTGAACTTGGCCACGTGCTTGAGCGTGAACTGGAGCAGGGACGACTCGGAATCGGCGGACGACGTGCCGCCCGCGAAGGTCGTCGTCGAGTCCGCCGCGTCGCTCGTGTAGTAAAGCGCCGGAGTGAGCATCCCCGCCCCCGTGTCCCAGTCGAGGCCGAGATCGGCGAAGCCCTGCCTCACCGTCGACTCGTCCCCCAGCGTGGTCGACCCGTCGCGTCCGAATTGATCGATCTCGGCCTCGGTGAGCGTCCCGGGGCGCTCGCGGTCGTCATCGTGGAGGCCCAGCTTGAGGCGGCCCATCACCGCCGGGTTGAATTCGTACGTCAGCAGCGCCGTCGCGTTCTCACCGGTGAAGGCGCTGTTCTCTCGAAAGCCCTCGGCCGTCTCGAGTCCCGCGAAGAGGGCGATGCCGAACGCGCCCTCGGACGCCCGGTACGAGCCGTCCGTCCGGTAGGAGCGGAACGAGCCGCCCGATCCGCCGATCGATCCCGACGGCTCCTTCGTCGGCCGGCGGGTCTGGATGAGGATCACGCCGGCCACGGCCCCGTCGCCGTAGAGCGCCGCCGCCGGGCCGCGGAGAATCTCGATCCGCTCGACATTCTCGAGCGGGATCGACGCCCAGTCGGTCTGGCTGCCCGTGACGGAATTCACCTTGCGGCCGTCGACGAGGACGAGCAGGCGCTGGCCGTTGCCGCCGCCGTTGTTGAAGCCGCGAACCTCGACCACGGAATCCTGCGGGTTGGACGAATTCTTGGTGATGAAAACTCCGGCGCGACCCTGGAGCAGGTCGACGACGGTGTGGGCGTTGCTGCGGGCGATGTCTTCGCGTTCGATCACCGTGACGCCCGCGGGCGTCTCGACGATGCCGGATTCATACCGCTTGGCGGTGACGACCTGGTCCTCCTGGGGCGGCGGTTTCGGCGGAGGCGCGGGCGGGTCCTGGAAGGTCAGCAGCACGACGGCAATGAGGCCTGGGAACACGGATCGCTCCTTTCCTTTCGAAAGGGCGCCGGACGGGTCCGGCGCCGGGGAACGGCCGGTCTCCTGGCTCGCGCGTCTCGCCGTCCCTTCGACTCGCCCTGTGGCATCCGCCACTGGGCTCGCTCAGGGCAAGCATCCTCGGGTCCCGCCTTCTCGCCCTTCGACTCGCCCTGTGGCGTCCGCCACAGGGCTCGCTCAGGGCAATGGCGTCATGGGACCGTCGTCGGCGCTTACAGTTGCGGGGCAGCCCTCGATTCGCCGCCGGCTACGGGCCGGAGGCTCACGAGGTTCCCGTCACCGTTCCCGGGATCGCTGTTTCGACTTCTTGAGTTTCTTCTTCGCACCTCCTCTCGAAACATAGGCCCTCGCCGCCGCGACGAACCGGTAGGGCAGCTCGGGCGCGGACGCGAAATGCAGGTGCACGAACGACGCGTGCAGGTTGTCCTTCACGAATCCTTCCGGGCGCGCCTCTCCCCCCGACGGCGGGGAGACCTTCCAGGCCGAGGCCTGGCCCGCGGCGCCCGACCACGCGGAAAGCCGGAACTCGTTCCCCTGGTAGCGCTCCCCGGGCCTCACGAACAGGGAGGGCCGCGCCGCCTCCGCCGCGACGTAGGCCGCCGACGGGAAGCGCGAGACCATGCGCATCTCCCCCGGGATCACGCCGCACATCTCCCAGGCCCGGATGCCCGTCCCGACGAGATTCGTCGTGAGATACAGCATCCCGCCCGACTCCGCGTACACCGGCATCCCCGCGTCCACGGCGTCGCGGATCGCCTCCCGCATCGACTGGTTGCGCTCCAGGACCGCCGCGCAGCTCTCGGGAATCCCGCCGCCGAGATAGATGCCCCCGAGATCGGCCGGCAGCGAGGCATCGCGCATGGGGCTGAACGGGACGATCTCCGCTCCCGCCGACTTGAGCAGGGTCAGGTTGTCCTCGTAGTAGAAATGGAAGGCCGGATCGCGGGCGACGGCGATCCGGACCCGGTCGGGCGGTTCCGCCGCGGGGCCGGGGGGATCGACCTCGACCCCCGGCGAGATCGCTTCGAGCAGGCGCTCCAGGTCGACCGATTGCTCGATCTTCGAGACCAGGGGCGGCAGGAGGGCCTGGCCGCTGTGGATGTGCTCGGCCGACACAAGCCCGGAACTGAGCGACGGGATCTCGAGCCCCGCGTCGGGAGGCAGGTACCCCAGCACGGGAAGCTCCGCGTGCTTCTCGATCGCCTTGCGGAGCACCTCGAAGTGGCGCGGGCCCGCGACGCGGTTGAGCAGCACGCCCGCGACGCGGGTCGCCCGATGGCGCGCGAATCCGCGCGCGATCGCCGCGGCGCTTTCCGCCAAGCCCGAGGCGTCGATGACGAGGAGGACGGGCGTCTTGATGCGGGAGGCCACGTCCCATGTCGAGACGGGGCCGATCGCGAGATCCGAACCGTCGTAGAACCCCCGCGCGCCGTCCAGGACGAGGATGTCCGCCCCTTCCGACGCCGCCGCGAAGGAAGCCTCGACCGCCTTGGGGGTCATGATCCACAGGTCGAGGACGATCGACGGGCGTCCCGCGGCCAGCTCGTGGTAGCCGGTTTCCAGGGCGTCCGCCCCGATCTTGAAGGGCTGGACCGTGAGACCGCGCTTTTTCCAGGCCGCCATCAGGCCGGTGGCAAACGTCGTCTTTCCGCATCCCCGGTGGGTGCCGGCGATGAGGACGGCGGGAACGGTCCGATTTGCCATGGGCGGCGATTGTAACCGGGCGAGGGAAAAGTGCGAATTTAGAATCCCGAATTTGGAGACTCGAACCTAGAAACGGACTCCCACCCACGCGCCGTCGCGCAAGACGTGGCCGCATCCGGCGCCGTGCCGGTGATGGCGGACCGCGTACCAATGCCCGTCCCAGACGTAGTGGTTGCAGTTGACGTCGCAGACGTGGTCGCGCGCCACGCTGGTCGGGCCCGATAGCACCCAGCGGCCGCCGTGAAAGTAGTGGCCGCAGTCCGGCCCATGGACGTGCCCGTGCTGGGCGTACCACGATCCGTTGTACCAGTAGTGGCCGCACCCCTCGTGGTGGTGGCAATTCACGTTCACCGCGATGCCCCCGGGGGCGGGCTCGGGGCCGTCATGGTGATGCACGATGCACCCCCAGAGCGATCCCGCCACGACGGCCGCCAGGAACGTCCGGCCCATGGAGCGACCCATCAACCACCTCCGTAGATTCAACGTTACGACACAATCCCATGTTTCGGGGGGGTCGCGCGGGGTTTTCCCGCGGCTTCCTTTCAATCCCCTCCGGGGGCCGATAGAATGACCCGTTCCATGGCGTCTCTCCTGCTCGCGCTTCTCCTGATCGGCTCCGGCTGGGAATATCTCCCCGGCCAGGGCTTTGTCAATTCTGACACGGGCGACATCAAGACCCCGGAGGCCTTCCTGGCGCTCGGGGAGAAGCTCCACGCCGACCACAAGTTCGACGAGACCGCGGAAGCGATGGGGGTTCTGACCGCCTCCCCGGTGGACGCCGCCCTTCGCGAGCGCGGACTCCTCCTGAGGGCCCGGGCCCTGGCCGCCGCCGGGCGGCTGGTCGAGGCGCGCGACGAGTACATCCGGTTCGTCCAGGTCTTCCCCGACTCCGCCCGAGGCCCCGCGGCGCGCGAGGAGCTGATGCGGACCGACCTGGCGCGGGCGCGCGAGGGGGACCTGCAATCCGTGCTGGGCCTTCCCCTCTACCGCTCCTCGCGGTCCGCCGTGCAGGCCCTGAAGGAGACGCTCCTCCGCTTCTCGCGCGAGGAATGCACCGACGACTACTACCTGCGGCTCGCCGTGTTCTTCGTCGAACAGGGGGACACGCTCCTGGCCGAGGACGAGCTCACGTTCATCCTCGAGAACTACCCGATGTCGGACAGCGCGCCGCGGGCCCTCCTCCTGCGGGCCCGGCTCCGCTTGAACCGGTTCGACGGGATCGACTACGACCTCAAGCCGCTCATCGACGCCAAGCGGGATTACGAGAAGTTCGCCGGGGATTTCCTGCGCCACGCGGAGGACCCCGCGAGGCTGCGCCAGCTCGGGCTCGACCCGGAGCGCCTCAAGGCGATGGAGGCGCAGGTCCGGGAGGGGCTCCGGTTCGTGAACTCGAAGCAGGCCGAGAAAGAGCTGGCCCTCGCGAACTTCTACCTGTTCCGCGACCGGCCCCGGTCGGCGAAGGTCTACCTGGACTCCATCCTGAAGAACTTCTCCGCGACGCCGTCCGCCGTCGAGGCGAAGCGTCTTCTTGAAACTCTCGGGAAGTAATCCGCCTCTCATGAAGTTACTGCTCTGGGCCTGCGGCGCCGCCTCCCTCGCCGGGTGCGGCTACTCGGTGGGCGGGATGGTGGAGCACCCATCCGTCTACGTGCCGATCTTCGACACCAAGAGCGAGCGGCGCGGGGCCGAGTTCGACCTCCTGCGCGCGACCGCGGACGAGCTCAAGAAGAACGGCGTGGACGTGAACGACCCCGCCGCCCCCGTCGAGCTGAAGGGCGTGATCCTGGACATCACGGAGCCCTCCCGCGTCGAGGGCGAGGGCGACGTCGTGGTCGTCGGCGCCGTGGCGTTCAAGGTCGAGATCACGCTGGTGAGCCGCCCCGAGGGGCGGGAGATTTCGAAATGGGTCCTGGAGGAATCGGCGTCCTTCAGCTCGGGCCGCTCGGAGACCCGGGACACGGCGCGGCGGGAAGTGATCACCCGCATCGCCCGGCGGGTGGTTACGCTACTATGGAAAGACTGGTAACATGGCATCGATGAATAGAGACGACGGAAGCGAGCGCGACGAGCCGAAGGCTCCGCGCCGGCCCCGGAGCGCCCTCCTGCTCCTGGTCCTGGTCTTCCTGGCCGTCATGGCCCTCATCGTGGGATCCAACCCGTTCCGGGACCAGGTGGCCGAGGTCGGCATCCGCCAGTACGAGCAGGAGCTGAAACAGGGCAACGTGGCGGAGATCTGGATCGAGCAGAACACGATCGTGGCGAGGCTCGCCACCGCGAAGCCGTTTCCCGACCACGGCAACCGGCAGTTCTCGAAGATCCGCGCGACGATCCCGGACGCCTACCTCCAGGAGCAGGTCGGGTTCGACCGGCTGACCGGCGGGATCGCCGACCCCTCGAAGATTCACAACAGCGGCCCGAGTTTCTGGCAGGCGTTCCTCATCGGCGCCGTGCCGTGGATCATCCTGATCGTCCTCGCGTGGTGGCTCTTCGTCCGGCAGATCCGGGCCACCGGCGGGCCGGGAAACGTCCTCGCGTTCGGCCGGAGCCGCGCCAAGTTCGTGGCGCAGGAGAAGGTCCGCGTCACGTTCGACGACGTCGCGGGCATCGACGAGGCCAAGGAGGACGTCAAGGAGATCATCGAGTTCCTCAAGGACCCGGCGAAGTTCACGCGCCTCGGCGGCCGCATCCCGCGGGGCGTCCTCCTCGTGGGGCCCCCGGGGACGGGCAAGACGCTCCTCGCCAAGGCGATCGCCGGCGAGGCGGGCGTCCCCTTCCTCTCGATCACGGGCAGCGACTTCGTCGAGATGTTCGTCGGCGTGGGCGCCGCGCGCGTCCGCGACCTCTTCAACACGGCCAAGGAAAAGTCGCCCTGCATCGTCTTCATCGACGAGATCGACGCGGTCGGGCGCCGGCGCGGCACGGGCCTCGGCGGCGGCCACGACGAGCGCGAGCAGACGCTCAACCAGATCCTCGTCGAGATGGACGGCTTCGACACGGACGAGGGCGTCATCGTCATCGCCGCGACGAACCGGCCCGACGTCCTCGACCCCGCGCTCCTGCGCCCCGGGCGGTTCGACCGCGAGGTCGTCATCGACCTCCCCGACGTCAAGGGCCGGGAGGAGATCCTCAAGGTCCACACCAAGAGGATCAAGCTCGCCCGCGACGTCGACCTCAAGTTGATCGGCCGCGCCACGCCGATGTTCTCCGGCGCCGACCTCGCCAACCTCGTGAACGAAGCGGCCATCATCGCCACGATGAAGCGGAAGGACGCCGTCGAGATGGCGGACCTCGAGGAGGCGCGCGACAAGGTCCTGTGGGGCCGCCAGAAGAAGTCGCGGGTCATCCTCGAGGAGGAGAAGAAGCTGACGGCCTTCCACGAGGCCGGCCACACGGTCGTCTCGGTCCTGCTCACGCCCGACACGGACCCCGTCCACAAGGTCACGGTGATCCCGCGCGGCCGCATGGGCGGCGGCACGATGTTCCTCCCCGACAAGGAGCGCTACGGGCTGAGCCTGAAGCGGTGCCGGGCGCGGCTGGCGGTCGCCTTCGGCGGGCGCGTGGGCGAGGAGACCTTCATCGGCGACGTCTCCTCGGGCGCGCACGACGACATCAAGCAGGCGACGGAGCTCGCCCGCACGATGGTGTGCGAATGGGGCATGAGCGAGCGCCTGGGGCCCATCCGCTACACGGAGAACGAGGAGCACATGTTCCTCGGCCGCGAGATCGCCAAGACCCGCACGATCTCCGACGAGACGATGAACCTGATCGACACCGAGGTCCACGGCTTCCTGACCGAGGCGCTGCGGACGGCGCGCGACCTGATCACGCACAACAAGGAAAAGGTCGAGAAGATCGCGGCCGCCCTCATGAAGTACGAGACGCTCTCCGGCGACGAGGTCACCATGATCATCAACGGAGAGGACTTCGAGGGGGCCAAGCAGCGCCAGCTCCGCGAGGACCAGGCCCGGCAGGCCGAGCGCGATTCCGAGGAGAAGCGCCGCGAAACCTCCCCCGGGTGGAAGCCCACCGGAGGCGCGCACCCGCTGCCGGGAACCACGGGTGCTTGAGTCCGGGTCCCACCATGTCATCACCACGCCGAAGCTCCCCCATTAAGGGGAGCGAAGGCGGGCACGTTCCCCGTGTCCTGAGTGCGCCGAATCCCAAGCTTCCTCAAGCTTCCCGGTTGCCGTGGGTGATCCACGACGGGCGCCGCCTGAGGACCGGGACCGCCGCCGAGCTTCGCGCGTCCTTCGGAGCCCTCCTCCGCGACTACCGTCGCCGCGCCATCTCCGTGCCCTATCCCGGCGGCGTCCTGAGATTCGGCCGTCGCACCCTCGTGATGGGCATCCTGAACGTCACGCCGGACTCCTTTTCCGACGGCGGCCGCCACTTCGATCCGGAGCGGGCGGTGGAAGCGGGCCTCGCGATGGAGCAGGCCGGCGTGCTCGACGTCGGCGGGGAATCGACGCGGCCCGGCGCCGAGCCGGTGGCGGCCGACGAGGAGATCCGGCGCGTCGAGCCCGTGGTGCGGGCGCTCGCGGCGCGCGGAAAGCTCGTGTCGATCGACACGACGAAGCCGGCGGTCGCCCGGGCGGCCTTCGCGGCGGGCGCCCGGCTCCTCAACGACGTCACGGCCCTCGCGGATCCCGACCTGGCGCGGGAGGCCGCGCGGGCCAAGGTGCCCGTCATCCTCATGCACATGAAGGGGACTCCCCGGACTATGCAGGACCGCCCCGTTTATGGGGACGTGGTCGCGGAAATCGTCGATTTCCTCCGGGAGCGCATGGAGGGGGCGTTGTCCGCGGGTATCTCGCGTGCTAGAATTCTCTTGGACCCAGGGATCGGCTTCGGCAAACGCCCCGAGCACAATCTCGAGATCCTGAGGCGGCTGGAGGAATTCCGGTCGCTCGGGCGTCCCGTCGTCGTTGGCACGTCGCGCAAGAGTTTCATCGGGCACGTCTTGGGAAGGGCTGTCGATGCGCGGCGGGACGGCACGTCCGCCACCGTGGCGGCCGCGGTCCTCCGGGGCGCCGACATGGTCCGGGTGCATGATGTTCGCGAAATGGCCGACGCGGCCAGGATGGCCGATCGGATGAAATAGGTCCCGAGCGGGGATTCCGGACCTGGAATGAGACCGTGAAGCAGACCATCGCGGAACTCGTCCTCCTCGCCGGCGCCTATTTCTTCATCCTCTACTCGATCCGCGGCACGCGCGGCTACGGCATCCTCAAGGGCCTCATCTTCTTCATCATCCTGGCCTTCTTCGGCGCCACGTTCGTCGCCCGGCAGTTCGGCCTCCACCGGATCGAGCGCGTCCTCCAGTACCTGCTCGGAGGCTCGTCGATCGCGGCCATCGTCATCTTCGCGCCGGAGCTGCGGCGCTTCCTGTTGCGGCTCTCCCGGTCCCGGTTCTTCGGCGTCGTCTTCCGCGGGGCGCCGTTCAAGGTCGTGGGCGAGCTGGTCACCGCGACGAGGAACCTCGCCGGGAAACGGCACGGCGCCCTCATCGCCATCGAGCGCGACGTCGGCCTCGGCGAGTACATCGAGAAGGGCTCGCGCATCGACGCGCCCGTCACGAGCAACCTGCTCGAGACGCTCTTCTTCCCGGGGTCGCCGCTCCACGACGGCGCGGTCGTCATCCAGCAGGAGCGAATCGCCGCGGCGGCGTGCGTCTTCCCGCTCTCCGAGGACGACAAGCTCGCCAACTCGATGGGGATGCGCCACCGCGCGGCCCTCGGCGTGACCGAGGAATCCGACGCGGTCGTCCTCGTCGTCTCCGAGGAGACGGGGCGCATCTCGCTGTGCATCGACCGGAAGCTCAAGACGGACCTGACGCCCGACGAGCTCGAGCGGGAGCTGAGGGAGCTCTACGAGCGCGGATCGCTGGCCATGCGCACGAAGCGGTTCTTCTCGCCCCAGTCCGCGCCGACGATGCCGTCGGTGGGGAACGGGGGGAACGGAGACCCGCACCAGGAAGCCAAGAAGGGCGATGACGAGGGTTCCCAGCCCCAGGAGAAGCCGAAGTGACGTGGCTCAAGCTCAACTACATGACGCTCGCCATGGCGATCGTCCTCTCCCTGCTGACCGT
>DASRJF010000144.1:0-2364 GCA_035649615.1 Planctomycetota bacterium
AGCGCGCCGGTCCGCGCCTACATGAAGCGGCAGCGCTCCGCGTGCGAGAACGCCGGCATCCCCTACGACCTTCATCCGGTCGCGGACGTGGCCGAGGGCGACGTCGCCGCGCTCGTCGCGAAACTGGCCGCCGATCCCGCGATCACCGGGATCACGATCCACCAGCCCCTTCCAGCGGGATTCAACGAAGAACGCCTCCTGCAGATGGTCCCGGCGAGGAAGGACGTGGAGGCGACTCACCCGGAAAACCTCGGGAGGCTCGAACTCGGCGTCCCCGGGCCGCGTCCCGTGGCGGCGGAGGGGGCGGTCGAAATCCTCCGCGCTCACCGGCCCGATTGCCGGGGGCTCGACGCCCTCGTGATCGGCCGGAGCGCGATGGTGGGGAAGCCCGCGGCGCTCCTCCTGCTCGCCTGGGGCGGCAAGGCGCCGACGGTGACGGTCTGCCACAGCGCGACGGGCGACCTGGCGGCGCACGTGAAGCGCGCGGACATCGTGATCGCCGCGGCGGGCCGGGCCGGCACCGTGCGCGGCGACATGCTCAAGCCGGGCGCGATCGTCCTCGACATCGGCATCAACCGGCTCCCCGACGGTCGCCTCGCGGGGGACGTCGACTTCGACACGGCGAAGGAGATCGCGTCCGCGATCACGCCGGTGCCGGGGGGCGTCGGACCCGTGGCGGTCGCCCTGTTTCTCCGGAACGTCGTCGCGTGCGCCCGCCTGGCGCCAACGCCGGTTTAAATATCGAAAAACCGGCACATCTGCGGGCCTTCTTCGTCTTACTACTTGACCGGCGGAGAGGTGCGGCGAATAATGCGCCTCCACATCATCTTGAGCAGGGAGCTTTGAGAACCACGTGAAGTACCCGTTTATTGGCGTTCCGGTCGGATGGGAAGGACCGCTCGCCGGCAAGATCGTGCTGGTCGCGTATTTCGCGATCCTGGTCCTGCTCTGCGGCTACGGCTTCCACCGCTATCTCATGGTTTACCTCTATTACCGCCACAAGAAGAAGGTGGCGAGGCCCAAGTCGATCTGGCCCGAACTCCCCCCGGTCACGATCCAGCTTCCCATTTTTAACGAACTGTACGTGGTCGAGCGGTTGATCGACGCGACGTGCAAGGTCGACTACCCGCGGGAGAAGCTGGAGATCCAGGTCTTGGACGACTCCACCGACGAGACGAAAGACATCTGCCGCCGCAAGGTGGACGAGTGGAGGTCGAAGGGCGTGGACATCGTCCACATCCACCGCGCCGACCGCGTCGGCTACAAGGCGGGCGCGCTCGACCACGGCATGAAGACGATGAAGGGGCGCTTCGTCGCGGTCTTCGACGCCGACTTCCTCCCGACGGCCGACTTCCTGGAGCGGACGATCCACCACTTCACGGACGACAAGATCGGGATGGTGCAGACCCGGTGGGGCCACCTCAACCGGGATTACTCGATGCTGACCGAAGTGCAGTCGATCCTGCTCGACGGGCACTTCATCATGGAGCACTGCGCGCGGAACCGGTCGGGCCGCTTCTTCAACTTCAGCGGCACGGCGGGGATCTGGAGGCGCGAGGCGATCGAGACGGCGGGCGGGTGGCAGCACGACACGCTCACCGAGGACCTCGACCTGAGCTTCCGCTCCCAGCTCGCGCGCTGGAATTTCATCTTCCTGCCGGACATCGAGACGCCGGCCGAGCTGCCCGTCGAGATGAACGGCTTTAAAAGCCAGCAGTACCGGTGGGTGAAGGGGTCGATGCAGACGAGCCGCAAGCTCCTGTGGCGCCTGATGACGTCGGACATCCCCCTCAAGGTGAAGGCGGAGGCGTTCGTCCACCTCACCGGCAACACCGCCTACTTCATGATGCTCATCCTGTCGCTCCTGATGTTCCCGGTGATGTACTTCAGGACGCAGATGCACATCGAGTCGTCGGTCCTCCTCGACTTCGGCGTCTTCGCGCTGGCGACGATCTCGGTCTGCTTCTTCTACGTCTGCTCGCAGCGGGAGATCCACGGCTTCCGGGGGGCGATCAAGACGGTGCTCTACGTGCCGATGCTGCTGTCCCTCGGGATCGGCATGTGCGTCTCCAACACCCGCGCGGTCCTCGAGGGCCTCTTCAGCCGGGACGGCGGGGAGTTCGTGCGGACGCCGAAGTACGCCATCGCGGACCGGAAGCAGACGTTCTCGGGGAAGAAGTACAAGGTCGCGATGCGGCTGCTCGTGCCGGGCGTGGAGCTCGCCCTGGGCGTCTGGTTCGCCGCGATCATCTGCTACTCCATCGCGGGGGGGATGTACTTCGCGATCCCCTTCCAGGCGCTCTTCATGATCGGCTTCCTCTACGTCGCCTTCCTGTCGATCTTCCAGGGGCGCTTGACGGCGCG
>DASRJF010000145.1:0-2428 GCA_035649615.1 Planctomycetota bacterium
CCGAGGCCGTCGCAGCGGCGGCAGTCGCGCAGCGTCGCGATCTTCGAGATGTCCGCGTCGGCGACCTGCGCCGCCCACATCTTGCCCTTGCAGTCGGGGCACTGCACCTTCCCGCTCGACCGCCCGCACACGCAATCGACGTCCTTGTGGACGCCCTTGCCCAGGCACTCGCGGCACATCACCATGCCGCCGCCCTTTTCGAACTGCCCCTTGCCGTCGCACTTCTGGCACTTGATGTCGACCTTCGAGTCGCCGCCGCACTTGGGACAGACGATCGCGCCTCCCTTGCACTTCGCGCATTTCGCGAGCGCGTCGACTCCCGCCGCGAGCGCCTCCACGTGCGCCACGCGGTCCGCCGGTTCGTCCTTGCCGATGAAGCGCAGCCCCGCGGCGAGCCGGTCGTACCCGCCGCTGTTGCGGCCGAACGTCTCCGTCGCCAGGAGCCACGCGCCCAACAGGCGCACGCCGAAGTCGTCGTGATGGCGCCACGTGTCGTCGAACCGGCGCCAGCTGTCCCGCACGCGGCCCGCCCGGAACTCCTCGACGAGGTCCGTCTTCAGCACCGACAGCGCATCGCCCCAGCGCTTGTCGTCCGCGGTGCGCTTGAGGCCGAGCCCTTCCGCCGCCTTCTGGACGTCGGCCTCGGGCGCCCCCGAGTCGGCCGCGTGGGCCGCGGCGAACCGCAGCAGGAGCTCGGCCGCCGCGGGATTCCTGGCCTTCGTCGCCGGGACCCGGGCCTTCAAGTCCCCCAGCGCCGCGAGGTGGCGCGGACGATCGAACGCTTCCATCTTGACGAACTCCACCGCGTTGAAATACTCCTGCAGCGATTCCGATCCCGCCGCGTCGATCCCGACCGCTTCGTCGGTCTGGCCGAGATACGTGCCCGCGACGAACAGGACGGCGGGGGCCCGCGACGCCGCGTAGGCCTCCCTCAGGATCCCGGCGGCGCGCTCACGGTCCGCGGCGGGGAGCCTCAGGAGCGCGTCCGTGAGGATCCGCAGCGCTTCGGGAATGCGTTTCGCCGGCGGCTCGGGCGGCGCCACGACGACCTTCTCCGGCTCCTTGTCGTCGCCCCCCTGGCCGGGAATGATCCCCGCCACCTGGATGATCGAGAAGAGTTCTTTAGGCCGGTGGTGATAGAGGATGTCGAGGTCCGCGAAGTCGTCGCCGCGGCGGACCGCGATCCGCGCCCGGCTCCCCGCCTTGAGGCCGCCGAGGAATGTGACCAGCACCTTCTCGGATCCTTCCGGCCCCAGCTTCGCGAAGTCGTGGCGACCAAAGTGAGTGATGCGGTCGTCGGGCAGCAGGTGGTCGGGCACGAAGCGCTTGTGGCCCTCGCGCTCGATCCGCGCCATCAGCTTGTCGAGGTCCGCGACGTACCCCTTCATGGTCTCGAGAAGCGGGGCCGCCTCGGCCTTCTTCCCGCGGTACTCGAGGACTCGCGCGGTCAGGCCGATCGTGTTGATTCGATAGATGAGCAGGTCGAGCTCCGCCTGCAGCCCGGCGTTCTCCAGCACCTCCCGTTTCGGCGGCGGGGGAGGAGTCGGCTCCGCTGGAGGAGGCGGAAGGGGCGCGGGGATCGGATCGGGTTTCAGGGTCCCGCGGAACGGCGGCTCCGGGGCGGGGAGCGGGACCGGGGGCGCCTTCGCGACCGGCGCGGCCGGCGGCGGGGGCGGCGTCGATCCACTTTTCAGCATGACCACGGCCCCGATGCCCACGGCGGCCGCGAGCGCAAGGACGGCCACGATCGTTCCTGCGGATGAGGATTTCTTGCGGACGACCATGGGACGGCGGGAAACGACGGGGGCAGACGCCGGGCCCGGGAGCTCGGGAACGGTCCAGATCTTCTGGCAGCGCGAGCAGACCGTCTTCGCGCCGGCGACCGCGTTCGCCAGCTTGAGGATGTTCCCGCAGGTGCAGCAGATCGTATGTGAGGGCATAGCGTCGAACGGCTCCACCTTAGACGTAGGAAGAGGGCAATCTGTTTACCAATCCGGAAAATCCGCCCCCCTCATTGGACAAACTTAACAGAACCCGGGGGCCGCCGAAGTTGGGGATGAGAATCTGGAATATGGAATGAGGAATGAGGAATGGAATGGGGAATAAGGAATGGCGCCCTGGATCTGAACTCAATTCCTCATTCCTGATTCCATTCCCCATTCCAGATTCCACATTCCAGATTCCAGATTCCCAAGTTCTCATTCCCTGGCCACCCTCCCTTCGTCTCGTTGTTCCGGCAGTCGCATTGTGATATAAATGGGCTCTTTACCTTTCTCGAGGAGATCATCCATGGCTCGCCAGGGGCGCTGGCTATTCACCTCTGAAGCGGTCTGCATGGGCCATCCCGACAAGATGGCCGACCAGATCTCCGACGCCGTCCTCGACGCGATCTTGAAGGACGATCCGGACGGGCGCGTCGCCTGCGAGA
>DASRJF010000146.1:0-7573 GCA_035649615.1 Planctomycetota bacterium
GCTGTGGATGGAGTCCGCCATGTTCGTCGTGCGCCGACACCCGCGGTTCTGGATGGACGTGTCGAGCATCCCTCCCGAGCTCCTGCCGGAGTACTTCCCGAAGCTCGAGGCGATCGGCGACAAGGTCCTGTGGGGGAGCGACTGGCCGGCGCCGGGAGTCCCGGGGATGCGCGCCAACGTCGACCGGTTCCTGGCGCTGAACTACCCGGACGCTTTCAAGCGGAAGGTTGTCTGCGACAACGCAAAGAGGCTCTACCGGATCTGAATCAGATTGTGGATTGTCGATGGTGGATTGTGGATAGCCGATTCCACCCACCTACTTTCGGGCGGCCACACGGGCATTCCAGCGCGCAACGAGACAGCCGAGCGCGAGACCCCCGAAGCCGATTCCCATGACTATTCCGTCCGCAGGTCTTGTCATTCCCGGCTCTACGAAGAAGGGAATCAGAACTATAGGGATCGCGATCCAGAGGACGGCCCGTATCGGCCAAGGCACACGAACCCGTTGAAGGAGCAGATTCAAGGCCGAGAACACTGCGAATGCCGCGATGGCGATCAACGTGACAAGGAACGCCTTCTCAGCCATCAGCGGCCAACCTATTTTCGCGAAGCGCTCTTCGGGCGGCGGGGGACAGGGGCGGTCTTCGTCGGCTTGGCCCCGAGCAGCGCCCGCGCGCCGGCCAGGATGTCGTCGACCTGCGGCAGCACGGCGCGCTCCCCGATGGGGCCGTAGCTGACGCGACAATCCATCGCCGCCACCCGTTCGACGTCGACGCTCTTCCTCAAGGCGCGATCGCGGTAAATGACGTCGGCGATCGCCGCGCCCGCGCCGCACATCCTGCGATCCTCGTCCACGATCAACACTTTGCCGCAGTCGTCCGCCGCGGCCTTGATCGACTTCTCGTCGAGCGGGTTGAGCCACCGAAGATCGATGACGCGCGAGCGGATCCCGTCCTTCTCGAGCTCATGCATCGCCCGCATCGAAAGCGGAGTGGTGTTGCCGTAGGTCACGATGGCGAGATCCTTCCCCTTGCCGTACGTCGCGGCGACGCCCGGCCAGGCGACGACGTCATACCCGGGATAGGGCTGCTCCATGTACTCGCCCTTCGCGAGTCCGAACGCCTCGTCGTTGCGACGGTACAGCGCCTTCGGCTCCATGTAGAGCACGACGTCCCCGCAGAACGCCGCCGCCCGCAGGAGGGCCGCGGCGTCGCGCGCGTTGCCCGGCACGCAGACGCGCAGGCCGGGATGGTTCAGGATCGGCCCGTTCGCCGACTCGCTGTGCCACATCGCCCCCGCGCCGCCGAGGTAGCCGCCGTACGACATCCGGATCACCATCGGGCCTTCGAACCGGCCGCCCGACCGCCACCGCAGCGTCGCGGCCTGGTCGACGAGCTGCTGCCACGCGGGGTTCAGGTAGTCGCGGAACTGCACCTCGACCACGGGAAGGAATCCCTGGAGGGCGTACCCGACCGCGCGGCCCACGATGCTCGACTCCGAGATCGGGGAATTGGCCACGCGGTCCGATCCAAATTTCCGCTGGAGCCCCTCGGTGATTCCGAAGACGCCGCCTTTTCCCTTCAGCTCGGGATGGCGCTCCAGGGTCTTCGGCGACAGATCGGCGATATCCTCGCCCCACATGACGATCCGCGGTTCGATCTCCATGAGCTCGTGGAGCGACAGCTTCATGGAATCGGCGAGCGGCAGGACCTGTCCCGCGCGCGAGGACGTCTTGCCGGCCACCGCCCGGGTCCAGCGATCCTTCGCCTTCTTCGGGTCGTACGCATAAATGTCATCGAGGAACTTCTTGGGATCGCCCTTCGGCGCCTTGAGCGCCTCGCCCGTGGCGCGCTCGATCTCCGTCCGCGCGGCGTCCACGACCGCCGACAGCTCCTTCCGCGACGCGAGACCGTACGCCACCAGCTGGCGGGCGAATTTCGGGATCGGGTCGCGCTCGAAATCGCGCGCGATGTCGGCGGGGATCCGGTACTTGCGCATGTCGTCCGTCGACGAATGGCTCATGAGCCGCAGCGTGCGGCTGCGGACCAGGGCCGGACCGCGACGCGCGCGACAATGGGCGGCGGCCTCGCTGAAGGCGTCGTACGAGTCGCGCACCTCGGTGCCGTCGAAGTCCCAGGTCGCGAGGCCGGGCCATCCCCGGAAGAGCGCGAGGACATCCTCTCCGGGGACCTGTTCTTCGAGCGGGACGGAGATTCCGAAACCGTCATCCTGGATGTGGACGATGACCGGCGCCCTGGAGAGGATCGCGGCGCGCAGGGCCTCGTAGACTTCGCCTTCCGCGGTGGTCGCGTCGCCGAGCGACGTATAGACCACGGCGTCATTCGGGTATTTCCCGGACCCCAGGAGCTTCCCGGTCTTGGCGATCCCCTCGGCGAGGCCGACGGAAGGCAGGCATTGGAATCCGACCGGACTGCCCTGGATGATGACCGCCTTCCCCGCGTGGCCGAAATGGGCGGGCATCTGCCGGCCCGACGACGCGGGATCCGTGGCGGCCGACACGGCCTGCAGCAGCATCTCGTACGGCGTCACTCCGCGTTGAAGAGTGATCGCGCGATCCCGGTAGTACCCCCACAGGGGATCGGTGGGGCGGAGCGCCTTGCCCGCGGCGGCCTGCGCGGCTTCTTTCCCCGCGCCGAAGATGCTGAACCACGCCTGCATCTGCTTCTGGAGCATGAACTCGCGCTCGTCGAGCAGGCGCGAGAGCACCATCGTGCGGAACATGTCGAGCAGGTCCGCGGCGGTGAGCGACCGATGATAGGGGGACGCGTGCGTTGAGAGACCGGCGTCGGGTTCCGAGAGGAACGAGGAGAGGGCGTCGAGGCTCATCAGTGGTTAAATCAACATAGCGTGGGCTGGAAGAGGGGTCAACGAGGCCAACGAACGAAGACGGATGACCGATGACGGGCATTTAGGCTGGGCGCAATCCGTCATCCGTCATCCTTCATCGGTCATCATCCCCATGGGTCCGTCCAAGCGTTGACCCCTCCCGGCCTCGCCGATAATATGATCCTCTCTTCCAGCCATGGGAACTCTTGTGAAAGTCGCCTCGCTGTCCGATCTTCCCCCGGGGACGACCCGGATGGCGGAGGCGAACGGGAAGGAAATCGCGGTTTACAACGTCGACGGCACGATCTACGCCACGACGAACATCTGCCCGCACCAGGGCGGGCCGCTGGCGGAGGGGATCCTCGAGGGGACCAGCATCATCTGCCCCTGGCATGCGTGGGCGTTCGACGTCGTGAGCGGGACGTCGCCCGTGAATCCCAGGATGAAAATCGAAACGTACCCGGTGAAGGTCGACAACAACGACATTTTCGTCGAGGTTTAAGCGCCCCGCTTATCCTGAGCGGAGCGTAGCGGAGTCGAAGGATGAGGAGCGTGGAATGACCCACATCATCGCCGAGCCCTGCGTCGGAGTCAAAGACAAGGCCTGCGTACCGGCCTGTCCCGTGGACTGCATCCACGAAGGCCCGCGCATGCTGTACATCATTCCCGCGGACTGCATCGACTGCGGCGCGTGCGTCGAGCCGTGCCCGGTCCAGGCGATCTTCCCGGAGGACGAGCTGCCCGAGAAGTGGAAGTTCTATTCCGAGATCAACCACAAGTGGGCGACGAACGGGCGCAACGACGAGGCGGCCTGGGAGGGCCACACGCCGGTCGATCCCGCCAAGAAGACCTGGTAGCGATGTCGTTGCCGCAGACGGGCCCCGAGACGGAATCGAAGGCGAAGGCCCAGACCACCCCGACCTTCGTCGATTTCCTCTGCTACAGGGTCGAACCCTCGCTTCGCTTCCTCGACCCCCTCACGCGGGACGACGCCATCGCGGAGTTCACGAGACTCCTCGCGACCCCGGGGCCGGGCCTCGAGGTGCGGCCGTACTTCACGGGCGGATTCCGCACCGACTGCGACTTCTTCCTCTGGCTGATCGCGAAAGATCCCGCCGCTTTCCCGGCCTTCGTCTCGGCGCTCTGGAAGACGGTGGTGGGGAAGCACCTGGTCGCGGCGCACGCGTTCGTGGGAGTGACGAAGCCGAGCCCCTACCTGCCGGGACATCTCCAGCATTTCGAGCGCGGCCCCGCGACCGACGCGTACTGCTTCATCTATCCCTTCACGAAGACCCACGCGTGGTACCAGCTCCCGCTGGAGAAGCGGCGCGACATCATGAAGACGCACAACGAGATCGGCCACCAGTTCCCGGGCGTGAAGATCAACACGACCTACCAGTTCGGAATCGGGGACTACGACTTCATGCTGGCCTTCGAGGCGTCCGACTTCACGGAGTTCTCGAACCTCGTGCAGCGGCTTCGCGAGACGGAGGCGCGGCCGTACACGGCGGCCGACACCCCGCTCATCATGGGCGTGAAAAAGTCGGCGTCGGAGCTGATCGAGTCGCTATCCCTCTAGTCCTCCCGCACGCCGCGGCGCGGTTGTGAAAATCCTCCCGGTATGGATAAAATAAGGGTTTGCACCGCCGGGACCCCGGGGCGCGGGACCGGCGACCCTTCGCCATGGACCAAGACAAGCTGATCAAGTCCCTGCTGGAGCGCAGGCTCGCCACGCGAGCCCAGATCGACGAGTGCGTCCGCGAGGCGGAGGAGATCCGGCGCGGCGGGGCGGCCAACATCCCCCTGGAAGAGGTGCTCATCGCCCACGATTACGTGGGCCGGGAGCAGATCGACGCGATCACCGGCGGCTCTCCGACGGAAGGGGCCGTGGGCGCCGCGCCGCCGCCGGTCCAGCTCGCGCCGCTCGACGACGACCGGACCATCGCATACCCGGCCCCCGACGAAAGACCCGCGCCCAGCCTCCCGGAGCCGGTCGACATCTCCGAGCAGCGCACGGCCATCGCGAAACCCCCGGCGCACGACGACATTCCGCCGGTCGTGCGGGTCTCCATGCAGGAGCCCATGAACCACTTCGGGAAGTACATCCGCATCCAGCAGGTGGGCCGGGGTTCTCTCGGCTCGGTGTGGAAGTGCTGGGACTCGGAGTCCCGCCGGTACGTCGCGCTCAAGATGCTCCGGGAAAACCGGAAGTCGCCGGAAATCGAGAGCCTCCTGGGCGAGGCGCGC
Source organism: Planctomycetota bacterium (assembly GCA_035649615.1). Classification (GTDB taxonomy): domain Bacteria; phylum Planctomycetota; class MHYJ01; order MHYJ01; family JACPRB01; genus DASRJF01. The sequence continues at coordinate 5,095 of DASRJF010000146.1, forward strand.
CGCACGTCGAAGCTGAACCACCCGAACATCGCGCGCGTCCTCGAGGCGGGCACGCGCGGCAGCGGCCAGTTCGAGATCCAGCATTACATCGCGCTGGAGTACGTCGAGGGCTCGACGCTCGAGGAGGCGCGGATCAAGGGGATGCCGATCCGCCGCGCCGCCGAGATCGCCCGCGACATGGCCCGCGCCGTCGACGCGGCGCACGCCGAAGGCATCCTCCACCGCGATCTCAAGCCGCGCAACGTGCTCCTCGCCGAGGACGGCCACGTGAAGGTGGCCGATTTCGGCCTCGCGCGCCTCGTCGACCTCGACCCCATGGCGGCCGCCGAGCTGAGCCGCACCGGCCGGATCATCGGCACGCCCGCCTACATGCCCCCCGAGCAGGCGGTGGGCCGCACGCACGACTTCTCCGCGCGGTCCGACGTGTATTCCGTCGGCGCGACGCTGTACTTCCTGCTGACGGGCCGCCCGCCGTTCGAGGGGAAGAGCCACTTCGAGGTCTGCTTCAAGGTCGTCCGCGAGGAGCTCCCGCCGCCGACGTCGGTGAACCGCGAGGTGCCGGCGGACCTGGAGCGGATCCTGATGCGGGCCATGGCGAAGGACCCCCTGCGCCGGTACGACTCCGCGCGGGCGCTGGCGGACGACCTCGACCGGTACCTGACGGGCGCGCCGATCGTCAGCGACGACGAGCTGCTCTTCACGCGGGGGATCGCGGCCCTCAACGGCGGCCGCCTCGAGGAGGCGGTCCACATGTTCCGCGACCTGATGGTGATGGAGAACGTGCGGGGGTCGGGCGGGGCCGTGGTGGGGGGCCGCGACGCGGTGCTCCGGAAGCTCGGGGAGGGCGAAGAGGGCCTCAGGCTCGCGATCGAGCGCCAGACGAAGAACTACGACATCCGGACCCAGCGGGGGATCATCCGGTTCGCCCGCGCGGTCATCTCGTCGTTCGACCGGGTCGACCCGAGGGAGGACTGCAAGAACGCGCTCGACGACTTCGGCCGGGCGTGCGAGCTCCGCGGCGAGAGCTCGGCGGCCCGCGTCAACCGCGCCAACCTGCTCCTCTTCAGCGGCCGCTTCCAGCGCGACAAGGGCAAGGACATCACCCCGATCTTCAAGATGGCGCTCGACGACCTGTCCGCGGCCGTCCGGTACGACGAGACCCACAGCGCGGCCTTCCACAACCGCGGGATCGTGCATTTCTACATGGGCATGGAGGCGGGCAAGGCCAAGGCCGACCCGCGCGAGCATTTCTTCAAGGCGATCGACGATTTCACGGTGGCGGCCCAGCTCGAACCGACGTACGCGTACGTGTTCAAGGACCTGGGCGTCGTGAAGATGGCGCTGGCCAAGCACATGCTCGCCAACGGCGAGCGGCCCCGCGACATCCTCGAGCAGGCCGTCGAGCACCTGACGCGCGCCATCAAGCTGCAGTCGCGCCTCCAGGGCGCCTACTTCGAGCGCGGCATGGCGCTCTTCGCGCTCAAGCGGTTCGCCGAGGCGATCTCCGACTGGACGCGGTGCATCGACCTCGATCCGACGAAGCGGAAACTCGTCGAGCCCTACCTGAACGAGGCCCGGGCGAAGCTGGCCGCCCGCGGCGGTTCCTAGGCCGAGTCCCGTGTTCAAGGTCCAAGGTGATCCGGTGTCCAAGGTTGGGAGTCAAGGCGCCGCGCGAGGACGACTCCGGACACGGGACTTTGGATCACATGGGACGCTGAACGCAGGACTCCTACCGTGAAATGTGTCCGGTGTCCCTCGTCCGCTGAAGGATACGCGGTCATCCCCGGGGTCGGGGCGGCGGGCGAGATCCGATTTTACTGCGACGGATGCGGGCGGATCGACCGGGTGCGGATGCGCTTCTGGGACGGCCGCGATCTTCGTCCCGAGGGCTCCACCGCGAGCGTCGCGCCCGTCGATTTTCTCACCCTCGTGTTCGACTTCGACGACTTGGGGCGGATGCGGCACGAGGACTTGAAAACGCTGCTCGATTGGGTGGAGGACGCCGACCTAGCGGCCGCGATGGCCGGCTCACCTGAGAGCTTCCGGAGAACAATCTTCGCGGCGATGGCGCGGCCTCAAGCGGAATCCGTTCGCGCCCTGCTCAGGGAAGGACCGCCGAAGGACCTTGATCCCCATCAAGCGAGACGACGAATTGCGGAGACCGTACGCAAGCTCTAGGAAGGATTTGAGATTTGGGATTGGCGATTCGAGATTCGTCGCAGACCGGTCAGCTGAGATTTGCGTGATGCTTCGCAGCTAAGCAGGGCCAAGGATTATCTTGCACCCCTGTCGAGTCCTCGTGGCCCTGCTTATCCCGAGCGAGCCGGAGGCGAGTCGAGGGAAATCCTTCGACTCCGCTACGCTCCGCTCAGGATAAGCGGCCCTCAAGGGATGCGAGAATTTCCTTCGGGCCGCTTAATCCCGTCACTTACCGGAGCAACGGCCCTGCCTCATGCAAGGCCTCGCGATGTGATCCGCC
>DASRJF010000147.1:0-2231 GCA_035649615.1 Planctomycetota bacterium
CCCCACTGGCGGTTCGGCATGGAGTACGAGCAGCTCGCCAAGGGCTACTCCTACGGCCTCTCCAAGATCTACGAGCTCGTCATCAACAACGACCCGTGCTACGCCTACCTGATGAAGTCGAACACGCTCGTCGACCAGAAGATGGTCATCGCCCACGTCTACGGGCATTCCGACTTCTTCAAGAACAACATGTGGTTCAGCCAGACGAACCGGCGGATGATCGACGAGATGGCGAACCACGGGACGCGCCTGCGGCGATATATCGAGCGCCACGGCGAATCGACCGTCGAGTCGTTCCTCGACGCCGCGCTCTCCCTCGAGTGGCTCATCGACTACCACTCGGTCTACTCGCCCACGCGGCGCCGGACGCGCTACGACTTCTCCGAGCCCGAGGACGCGGCGACGCCCCGCCGGCTCCGGAGCGATCGCGACTACATGGACCGCTACATCAACCCGCCCGACTTCCTCGAGGCCCAGCGCAAGAAGATCGAGGAGCGGGCCAAGGCGGCCAAGCGCTTCCCCGAGCGGCCGGAGAAGGACGTGCTCGCCTTCCTCATCGAGCATTCCCCGATCGAAAACTGGCAGCGCGACATCCTGTCCATCGTCCGCGAGGAGTCCTACTACTTCGCGCCGCAGGCCCTCACCAAGATCATGAACGAGGGATGGGCCACCTACTGGCACGCGAAGATCATGACGGAGAAGGCCCTCGAGCCCGGGGAGGTCGTCGACTTCGCCGACCACCACTCCGCGACGCTCGGCACGAGCCCCGGCGTCCTCAACCCGTACAAGCTCGGCGTCGAGCTGTGGCGCGACATCGAGGACCGCTGGAACAAGGGGAAGTTCGGGCGCGAGTACGACGAGTGCGACGACCTGGCCCGCAAGCGCTCGTGGGACCTCGCCCTGGGCCGGGGACGGGAGAAGATCTTCGAGGTCCGCCGCATCTACAACGACATCACGTTCATCGACGACTTCCTGACCAAGGAGTTCTGCGAGGAACAGAACCTCTTCGTCTACAAGCACAACGCGCAGTCCAATCGGTACGAGATCAACGACCGCGATTTCGACACGATCAAGCGGACGCTCCTGTTCCGCCTCACGAACATGGGCCACCCCGTCCTGCAGGTCGTCGACGGCAACTTCCGCAACCGGACGGAGCTCCTCCTCAAGCACGCCTACGAAGGGTCGGATCTCGACCTGGACGAGGCCCGCGACGCGCTGCGCAACCTCCAGCGGATCTGGCGCCGCCCCGTGAACCTGGAGACGTCCGTCGAGGACCAGGTGAAGCTGCTCACATTCGACGGGAACAAGCACAGCGAAGAGGACCTCTCCAGTTCGGCGGCGTGATTCCCGGTCACGCCGCTTGCCTTAGCGCGGTCTCATTCAAGCATGTTCCTTATCAGAGCCGTCGCCAGTCTCCTGGAGATGGTCATGGACGCGGCCTTCTCCTTCCAAGGCGCTCCTCCGGCGACACGGGACCGCGATCGGGCATTGAAGTGGGTGGCGCGTCGGCTCGCGGGGACGTATCGGCCTTCCGGCCGCAAGCGGAACTCCACCGTCGCGTGGGAACTCGAGAAGACCCCCGCGATCCTCTATTTCCTTGAGGACGGCCACACCGGCGCGGAAGGCGTAGCGTTCCGGATTCGGGAGGCGTGTTCGTTTCGCATCCGCCTCCTTCCCGAGACAGGGTGGGAGCGCGTGAGGCGCTTTTTCGGCGCGCAGGACATCCAAACCGGCGACCCGGCCTTCGATCGCGCCTTCATCGTGCAGGCCGATAATCGATCCAGTGCGCTGTCGCTCCTGGCGCCCGAGGTGCGGAGGTCGATGACGAACCTGGCCCGTTTCGGTCCGATGACGCTGGAAGGAGGACCAAACGGCTTCATCCTCCGGTCGCGAGGCGCGCACCTCGAGGAATTGGAACGCCTATGCGCCTTCGCGGGCGAGTCCATGGCGCTGGGAAGGGCGTTGCTGAGGATCCGCGAACCTTCCATGTTCCTCGCGGAGCTGGAGTCCGTGGGCACCGGTCAGTGTCCGGTGTGTGCGACCGCCATTGAAAGCGACGGACGCGAGTGCAATCGATGCCGGACGCCGCACCACGAAGACTGCTGGACGTATTCCGGCGGGTGCGCGATCTTCGCCTGTGCGGGCCGGCGCGGCGGTCCGCGGACGGCCGCGTGATTGGGATTCCGGTCACTCACGCCGTTGCCGCGAGGTCTGATCGGGAGCGATACTCA
>DASRJF010000148.1:0-13499 GCA_035649615.1 Planctomycetota bacterium
GCGAGCGGCTCGTTCAGGCACGACGGCATGGCGGTCGTTCCGTGCTCGATGGGCACGCTCGGGCGCATCGCGCACGGCGTGTCGTCAGGCCTCGCCGATCGCGCGGCGGACGTGTGCCTGAAGGAGCGGCGCAAGCTGGTCTTGGTGCCGCGCGAGACGCCCTACTCGACGATCCATCTCGAGAACATGCTGAAGCTCTCCCAGGCGGGCGCGATCGTCCTTCCCGCGTCGCCGGGCCTGTACGCGGGTGCGACGACCGTCGAGCAGCTTGTCGATTTCGTGGTGAGCCGCGCGCTCGACCACCTCGGGGTCGAGAACAATCTCATGCAGAGGTATGGCGAGCCGGCGAAGAGAAGGCACCCTGAGGATGAATAGATTACCGCCCACATCCAGAGTTCTGAGTTCGGCGTTCGGAGTTCGTTCTGCGTTCAGAGTTCGTTCGTAGTTCGTCGTTCGAAAGCGCAGAACGAAGAACCCTGAACTCCTCGCGACCACGTTATGCAGCGGTACGGCGAGGCCGTGCGGAAGCGCCATCCAGATGACGAATGAGGCTCACTTGGGCTCGGCGCGCGGTTTCTTCAACCCCTTCCAGCAAGCGAAGACACAGGCTGCACCCAGGAACGACATTCCGCAATACACGACCCCGAACGCCATGCCGATGGGCCAGAACGGACTGGGTTCGGTCATGTGAGTGAACAGGTAAACGAATTGGCCGATGTAGACTCCGACCGGTGCCAGCCAGAAGTGGCGGGGCGACAGGAGGGCCGCCGCCACGCCGGCCAGGAACAGCGAACCGGGGTAATAGAACCCTTTCGCGTCCCATGGCTCGAACTCGCCGGTAATCCCGGGCGAGGACTTCCAGATGAGCGCGCCGAGGATGAACCCGACCGCAATGACGAGGACCGGTCCAATCAACTTCATGAGCCCTCGCGTCAACTCCACCTCAGTTCGACTCCGGCGTGGGCCAGCGCGTTCCAGAATCCGGGATAACTCTTCGACACGACCCCTGGATCGCGGATTAGGATCCCTTCGACGCGCGAGCCGGCGATCGCGAACGCCATCGCCAGCCGGTGGTCGCGATGGGTATCAAGCTCCGCGCGCTTGACGGTCGGCGGCGGTTCGATATCGAGCCCGTCGCGGTGCTCGGCGACGCGCGCGCCGAGCCTGCCCAGTTCGTGCGCCAGCGCGGCGAGCCGGTCGCTCTCCTTGTGACGCAGGTGCGCGACGTTCCGGATCCGCGTCGGGCCCTCCGCGAAGAGCGCCGTCACCGCGAGCGCGGGCACGGAATCGGGCCGGCCGTTCAGGTCGGCGTCGATGCCGCGCAGCGGTCCGCCCTCCACGAGGGTCCCGTCCGCGTCCGACGTGACGCGCGCACCCATCGTCGCCAAGTCCTTGAGAAAACCGAATTCGGGTTGGACTCCGTCGGGCCGGACACCCCGGATCCGCGCGCGGCCCCCCGTCACCGCCGCGATCGCCGCCCAGTAGCCCGCCGAGGCCGCGTCGGCCTCCACCGTGAAATCCGTCGCGCGGTACCGTCCCACCTCGCCGCCGAAAGACCGCATCACGCGATGGGTCAGGTCGACATATCCGGCCGAGCTGACCGGCCCCGCGTTCTCGATTTCGACCGGGCCCCGGGCCAAGGGCGACACCAGTAACAGCGCGGAGAGGAATTGGCTCGACGCCGAGGAGTCCACCACGACCCGGCCGCCCGAGAGGCCCGACGCCTCGAGGCGGACCGGCGGGAATCCGTCGGCGCCGCCATACTCGATCTTCGCCCCGAGCGCGCGAAGCGCTTCGACCAGGCCGCCGACCGGACGCTCGCGCATCCGCGCGTCCCCGTCGAGCGTGTATTTTCCCGTCCCCAGCGCGGCGACCGCGAGCGCGAACCGGAACGAAGTTCCCGCGTTCCCGAGGTCGAACGCCCCTTCCGTCGCCGTCACGCCGCCTCCCTCTACCAGGAGATCAGAGGGCGCGGCGGGCTCAATGCGGAATCCGAGCTTTCGAAGCGCGAGTATCAGGAGCTTCGTGTCGTCGGCGCGCGCGAAGCCCCGGATCCGGCTCTTGCCGTCCGCGAGCGCGGCACAGACGAGCGCCCGGTTCGCGACGCTCTTGGAACCGGGCGGAGTCACGTCCGCGGCGAACGACTTGGGGGGGACGAGGGCGACCCAGGAACCTTCCACGAACGCACTATACAGGGGCCCGTCAAGCCGTAGAATGTCGGGCATGAAGGCTTCACCGCTCGCGGCGCTGTTCATCCTGGCAGCCGGGTGCTCGCCGCCCTCGCCGCCGGCCGCCCCCGCCGCGCCTCCGCCGGCCGCGAAGACCGAGCCGCGCACGGCGGCGATGGCTCACCTCAGCTACAAGACGCCGCCCGAATGGATCTCCGAGGAAGTGTCGGACGCCATGCGCAAGGCGCAGTACCGCATCCCGGGCAAGGGCGGGAAAGGCGCGGCGGCCACGCTCACGTTCTTCAGCATGGCCCCGCAGAGCGTCGAGACCATCGTCGACTACTGGAAGAACAAGATGGGAGGCGCGGACGCCTCGGTGTCGAAGATCGAGGGGACCGCCGCCCCGACGACGCTGGTCGACATCGCCGGGGAATACACGGACGGCCAGACGGCCCTGGCGGACGCGCGGTTCCTCGGGGCGATCATCGAGACCGGCGACCGCACCTGGTATCTCAAGTTCGTCGGCCCGTCCGCCACCGTCTCCGCCTGGAAGGACGCCTACGTCGAGATGCTCAAGGGCGTGCGGCCGATTGAATAAATGAGAACCGTCCTCATCCTGCTCGCCGCCGCCTCCCCCGCCTTCGCGCAAGCGCTCGACTACGACACGATCCGGCTCGACGTGGACAAGGTCGATTCCATCGACACGGTCGACCTGAACGCCGACGACCGCCCCGACATCGTCATCACCGCGGGCCGCTCCGCGAAGATCTTCCTCTTCAAGCCGGGCGCGGGATTCGCGCGCGCCCCGGACCGCACGATCCAGTTCGGGCCCGACGTCTACCTGTGGACGGCCGCCCGATTCGCGGACGCCCCGGGACTCCAGCTCGCCGTCTTTTCCTCGCGCGGCATCCAGCGATTCGCCCGAACCGGGCCCGCGGACTGGTCCGCGGCCGAGGACCTGATCGTCGCGCCGAATCTCTTCCGCGGCCACGCGCAGGCGGACGCGGCGCCCCTCAGGCTGGACTTCCTGCGCGACCTGGACGGCGACGGCCTGGCGGACGCGATCTACTTCATGGAGGAGGCCCTCTGGTTCTTCACCCAGGAGAAGGACGGCGCGGGCCGCCCCCGCTTCCGCCTGAAGCAGAAGCTTCCCCTGGCGGGCGAGGCGGAGCTCAAGACCGGCTGGGCGCCGCACCACAAGCTGACGCAGACGGTCATGGTCCCGCTCCTCGTCGTGGGCGACGTGAACGAGGACAAGCGTCCCGACCTCATGTATCTCCGCCGGGAATCCGTCGGCCAGTTCATCCAGCGCGAGGACGGGCGGTTCGACGCGCCCAAGGAGGGCTCGCTGGCGGAGCGGAAGAAGGCGAGGCGCCAGTACCTGAAATTCGAGGCGCCCCCGCGCATCGCGGATTTCAACGGCGACGGAGCGCTCGACGTCGCGATCCCGGACAGCTACCGGTTCCAGGCGCGCGTGGAGGTCCACTTCAACCGGCGCGGCCGGCCCGACTTCACCATGCCCGACGCCGTGCTGAAGGTCGAGGACGCGTGGAGCTCGGGCATCTACGTCGAGGACCTCGACGGGGACGGGAAGCCCGAGATCATCCAGGGGGTCATCCCCAAGTTCGGCGTCATCGGCGGGATCGAGACGTTCCTGTCGGGGAAGATCACCGTCGAGCTTCACTTCCACCGGCTCGAGAAGGGCACGTTCCTCAACAAGCCGGTCCAGCAGGTGGGCCTCAAGATTCCCTACACGTTCCAGGCCACGACCGACTCCGCCGTGGCGGACCTCAAGTTCTGGCCCCAGCTGAAGGCGGACCTGGACGGCGACGGCTTCAAGGACCTGATCGTGGGAAAGGACGAGAACTCCCTCGCGGTGCATTTCGGCCGCAAGGACACGCTCGTGGCGGCCGAAGCCAAGGGGACCATTTCCCTCCAGCCGCCCGCCGATACGATTTCGACGAAGACGCACGTCGCCGACTTCAACGGAGACGGCCGCTCCGACCTCGTGATCCGGTTTGAAACCGCCGGCAAGATGGGTTCGGTCGTCGACGTGAAACTCTCCCGCAAACCTTGATCCACCCGGCCGCCACACGGTCCCTTCGGATGCGACACCTGTTGGAAGTTCGGAGTTCGGAGTTCTGAGTCCTGAGTTCGTTCTGAGTTCTTCGTTCACCGACCACTCCGAACCCGGAACTTCGAACGAACGCTGAACGCAGGACTCAGAACGTTGAATTTCTAGTCGGCCTTCACGAACGGCGTGTCCACAGCTCTCGTCTCAACCGTCAGAATCAACTCTGACGCAACGCTAGTCGACGATCGCCCCTTAACCCGGGGCCGGAGGCGGGCAGGGCGTGCCCGGCGGCACTCCCGGAGGAGGCGCGGGCGGCGGCGCCGGTGGCGGCACCGAGGGAGGAGGCCCACCCGGCGGCACGGAGGGCGGCGACGGAGGCGGATCGGGAGGAGGAGGCGGCGGAGGCGGTGGCGGCGGAGGAGGCGGAGGAGGCGGCGGAGGAGGCGGCGGCGGTCCCACCGGAGGCGGAGCGACCGGGGGCGCGGGAGGAGTCGGCGGGACGATGATCACGGTCGGCGGCGGCTTCGGGGGCGGCGGCGGCGGAGAAGGAGGCTTCGGCGGCGGCGCCTTATGGAGGTCGCCGCTCCTCCCGGGGCCCGCCGGCGGCGGCCCCGCATCCGTGATGACTTCCTTGCCCCGGAACGTCGTCGTGATCACGAGCTCCAGGATCCGCGGCGTATCCGACTGGAAGTAGAACGTCACGTCGTCGAGGACCGGAGTCGCCAGGTAGACGGCGGAAGTCGCCGGCGCGGGGGGAGGCGGAGGAGGCGGCCCACCGGGGGGCTCCTGCGGCGGCGGAGACGCAGGGGGCGGCGCGGGTGGAGGCGGCGGCGGGGGTGGCCCGCCGTCCTGCGTGAACGTCGCCAGGACGAATCGAGATTCCGGAATACCGCCCATCGATTCCAATTCCGGCGCGTGCGGAGGCGCCGGTGGCGGGGCCGGCGGAGGCGCCTGCGGAGGAGGCGGGGGTGCCGGCTCCTCGCCCCCACCCTTCGGCGGCTCCGGCGGAGGCTCGGTCGGAAGCGGAGGATCCGGCGGCGTCTCCCCAGGAGGAGGAGGCGGCGGAGGAGGAGAGTTCAGCGACTCCCCGAAGTCGAACTTGAATTTGACGTGGTACTTGAAGTACCCGTCCTGCTCGAGGATGACGGGCCCGCCCTTCGGATTCTCGATCGTCGAGAATCCGTCATTGAGGTACCCCGCGTCGTCGTTCTGCGGATACGTGCCCTGCCCGTCCGGCGTCACCAGGATGCGGATCGCGGGCGCGCCCAGGATGTACGGGGCGGGATGCGCCGGATCCCGGTAGTCCACCATGATCGGCTGCATCGCCTGCTGGCCTTCGGGGGCGTACCGCTCCGCATACCACGTCCAAGAGACGCCCAGGAGGCGCGGCATCGATTCGAGGGGCGTGCCGGTCGGCTCGGCGCGGTTGCGGGGCTTCCCCCCGGGGGGCTCGATCTCGGAAGCCTTGGCCAGCTTCCTCCCCGAGGCCGCTTCCAGCTTGAGCGCGGGAGAATTCCAGCGCGGTTCGGTCGTCGAGCCCGGCCCGCCGGCCAGGACGTACCGGCCCCGGGAGAACATGGGCTTCACGATGCCTTCCAGGGCGTTCGTCGTCTCCGTGAAGAGGTAGAACTCGTCGTACGTCCCGTCGGACGAGAAGTTGCGGGGGAACGGATTGAAGGAGTGCGTCGACACCTCGCCGAGCCGGACGGTGTTCACGAGGGCCTTGTTCGTCACGGTGTCCTCGGGACCGAGGAACCAGCGGGGATCCTGCGGATCGACGTGGTCCCACAGCGAGTGCGTCGCGAAGTTGGGCCGCTCGGCCGGCACCGGGCTCGAGTACCGGGTCCAAGGCCCCGCGGGGCCCACTTCGCCCGAGCCCTCGGGCACGTGGCCGTTCACCGCGACCTTCATCGACGGCTGGAATCCCTGCGCGAGGGCCGGATCGTTGGGCAGCAGATCCCAGATCATGGAGATGTGCGTCCACCGGCGGCCGCGCAGGAAATCGGTGTCCCAATCCTCGAAGTTGTTCGGGTTCTTGTTCAGCGTCGGGGTGACGCCGTACCGCTCCATGTAGGTCGGAGCCGGCGGCGCCAGGAGCTCGGCGGACGGGACCCCGGAATCCGTGCTCACCTCCATGTCCCATCCCGTGCCCATGAAGGCGCCCCACGCCACCTGGAAGACAAGCGAGCTGCGGGCGATCTGCGTCAGGCCCTGGCACCCGGGACCCTTGCCCGCGATCGGAAGGAACGCGTGCAATTCCGGGTCCTGCAGCGTCGGGTCGGGCCACGTGCCGGTGTACTGCGTGGGGATGAGCGGAGGCTCGGCCTCGCCCATCGGGAACGCGGGGAAGTAGTACAGGGAGAACGGGTTGGGATTGAGGTAGTGGAAATTCGCGCGGTGGAAGCGCGACACCGACGCCAGCGTGCGGATCTTCCCGCTGTACCGCGGGTCGAACCCCGGCTTGAACCAGAAAGAGAGGACGCCTTTCCGCGTGTCGAACGAATAGGCGGGCGGATGTTCCGGGTCGGAGGCCGGGACGGGCGACGTGCCCTGCTCATCGATCCAGTACGCCAGGCCCGAATGGCGCTCGACGTACATGCCGTCGACGCGCAGGTCGGAGGGCGCGACGGAGATCAGCGTGGGCCGGTTGTCGGGCTTTTCTTCCAGCGGGAGCCGGAACGAGCGCACGAGGCGGTAGCGGATCCCGTCGGTCGGATCATACGGCGGATACGTCGCCGAGTTGTCCTGCCCGGTCAGCTCCTCGCCGGGGTCGGGAAAGTTCATCGCCTTCTCGGTGGCCCCCACTTCCAGGAACTGCTCGATGATCAACGCCGAGCAGGTGGCCGGATTGTAAACGGTCTTCCGGACGGTGATCCGCCGCGACCCCGACATGAGGACGGACGCCATGTTCTCGATGAAGAGCCGCGGATCCGCGCCGGCCGCGAGCTGGACCTCGCCCGACTGGTTGTAGTGGAGCCGGTCGTCGTACCGGAAGTGGGCGTGCATCCGGGGCTCGGCGGAGAGGTCGGCGTCGGCGGAGTCCCTCGCCGACATCGCGGCGTGGGTCGTGTCCATGGTGTACTTTTCTTTCATCTCGTCGGGGCCGCCCGCCGTGGGCAGGGCGAGATAGCCCGACGCCTCGTACCCCCACCCGCTGTCGAACTCGAAATTCTTCTCGTAGTACTGCGCGTCCCCGTCGAGCTCGCGCGACATCCGCTGCCTGCCTTGGCCGAAGTGGTCGCCATAGACGAGCGGGCCGTTGTCGGACTCGGGGCCGCACTCGACCGTGAGGCCGTTGTTCGTGCGGACGGCTCTCGAGGCCGGCGCCTCGCCGCGGTAGAACTGGCGCTGGGTCGTCTCCCGGTAGAGCTCGTGCACCTGGACGACGGCCCGGGCGCCCGCGACCGCGGCGATCTCGTGGACCGGCGACCCGTGCTCGACCTTCGTGTCGGACTTGAGGATCCGCCCGAGCGAGTTGACCTGGAAATAGCCCGTCGGGAGGAAGCAGAACTCGGTGGAATTGACGATGAGGTCCGTCTTGTCGACCATCAGGTACAGGTTGCGGTCCGGGTTGATCTCGTTCGGCGTGAAGTTGGGATTGAAGTTCGCCTTCAGCACGTCCGCGAGGGCTTGCGCGCCCTGGCGCCGGCGGTGCTCCTCGGGGAAGCGGTCGTCGTTGAGCAGCATCCCCCGCGCGAGGTAGTCGCAGAACGCGTGGAACTGGGCCCACGTCTTGAAGGGGCCGCCGAACGGGAGCGTGAGGTAGTTTCCCTTGCTCTCGCGGCACTGGATGATCTCGTTCGCGACCATGCGCGCGGACGCGCCCCGTCCCGTGCTGTGCGGGTTGAAGGCGATCGTCGACGTCAGCCAGCCCAGCTCGTCGCGGTCGAAGGCGGACCCCCCGCCCTGCTCGCCCGGCTGGTGCGTGGACGCGCCCGAGGTCTCCGACCATTTCTTGTTCTCGTTGATGGCCCCCGGGGGCGACCAGCGCTCGCCGCTGTACGTGTGCCCCATGTACTCCCAGGTGTAGCTGGTCGCGGGGATCTGGAAGTTGTGGCCCGGCACCAGCCATTGCGTCGCCTGGTAGGAGATGTCGCCGACGTTGAAATCGAGCGGTCCGCCGGTCCGCTTCTCCATGAGGAAGACGCCCCGGAGATCCGCGATCAGGGAGACCAGGACCTCCTCGGTCGCGCTGTTGATGTTCACCGGCGCGCGGTGGACGACCTCGACGTAGCCGGGGAAGAGCTCGTCGAGCCCGTACACGGCGGCCGTCGTGCCGGAGATGGCGGAGTCCTCCCCGGGTCCTTCGCACCAGCCCAGCTCGTTCGACCCGGCCGGGATCATGTTCCGGAAGTCCTTGCCGTGGCCGCGACGGTAGACGGACGGATCGCCGCGCTCGTACTTGACGGGATAGTGCCGGGCGCTGGTCGGACCGAAGGGCACGGGGTTCACGACGTTCGTGTCGACCCAGCTGTGCACCGTCAGGTGCTTCTCGAGCCGGTCGATCACCTCGTCCTTCAGGCCGCCCTTGTCCCGGAGCACCGTGGCCAGGTGATGCCACGTCGCGTAGCCGCCCTCCGCCGGACGGTTGTCGATGATCAGCTCGCCCAGCGCCCCGGCGCCGATCGTCTCCTGCCGCCCGAGGACGTTCAGGATGCGCCGGAGATTCTCGGAGACGCTCGAGCGGTTTCCGCCCTGCATCCTCAGGCCGTCGTTCACGTAGATGCAGCCGGAGAGGTCGCGCACCTCGAGGGAGTAGATGTTGCCCTCGGGGAAATACTCGCCTCCCTTGAGGCGGCCGCTGACGCCGACCGAGAGGATGCGCTTCTCGTCGTGCTTGAGGCGGACCTGGGCGACCTTCCCCGTATCGGTCAGGAGCGCGTACGAGGGGCGCTTGGCCGTCGCGAGCGTCACGTCCCGGTCGACCGGATTGGTCCCCGAGAGGTCGTTGCCGTAGTACTTCCAGTCGCCGCCGTCCACGAGGGACGAGGCCAGCGTGGTGGAGCTCGAGAGGCGGGAGATGGCGTACTCGACCCCGGCCCGCGCCAGGAGGCGGGCCTGGACTGTCATCCGGTAGTTGGCCGCGGTGGTGCGTTCCAGGGAATTGAGAACCGTGAAGGCGACCCCGACGAGGGCCAGGGTGGCGAGGCACACGAGGACGACGATGAGGACGAGGCCCCGCCGCCGATGTCCCCGGACGAACGCTTTCATGCGACGGTCCGCCTTATCCCTATGATGTGACGCCGAATTATACGGCCCGCTTGCTCGGGATTGCACTACCGACTCCGCAAATGACGGGCCGTGCGCCCGCACTCCCAAGAACTCCCACACAGGTTACCATTGAGTAACACCCTTCCATTAGGGAAACGGCGGGAAGGCGCCTCCTTAAGGGGAATTTCACGGCCGCCGCTTTGCTATAATCCTCTGCCCATGGACCGCCGGAACCTGATCATCGTGGCCGTTTCCGCCCCGATCATCACCGCCCTGGTCATGGGATCGCTCATCATCCGGAAAGTCCTCTCCGTGCCCTCCCCGGGAACCCCGCCCGTGGCCGAGACCTCCGATGCCCGCGGGGATGTCCTCGCGCGGCTCGCGACCGCCGAGGGCCTGCCTCCGGACGAGATGGTCCGCGCCGCGGACGAGGCGGAGCGCGCGGCGGGCGGGCCGCTCGTCGAGGCCTGCCTCTTGCGCGCCCAGGCGGCCCGCAAACGCCGCGACGGGCCGGCGGAACGCTCCGCCATCTCCCAAGCGCTGTCGATCGATCCCTCGCGGCCCGAGGCCCAGTGGGCGGGGGCGCTCCTCGCCGCGGAAGCGTGGGCGCGCGAGGCCGGGCCGACCGCCCGCGTGCACGCCCCCGAGACGACCCTCGCCACTCCGCTCCTCGTCCCCCCCTCTCCCGCCCTCGGGCCCGGGGTCGACCGCTTCGAAGGGCGCGCCGGCGACGTCGTTCGCCTGGCGAAACTCCTGGGCACGAATGGAAAAGCGGAGGAGATCGCCCCGTTGTGGGCCTCCTTGAACTCCGGCACCGTGGACGACCGCCTCGCCTTCGCGATGGGCATCCATTCGCTCCGGCTCGGGGCTCCCAAGGACGCGCTCGTATGGTTGAGGATCGCCCTCGCGGGGGCGCCGGACGATCCGGCGCGGCTCCGGAGCGGCGCCTTGGCCGCGCTCCTGGCGGGCGAATCCGGGGAGGCGCTGGACCTGGTCCGCCGGTGGAACGCCGCGGGCGGCGGGCCCAACCCCGCCGAGGCGCTCGGCTGGTGGGCCGTCGCGGCGCGCAAGCAGGGCGACCTGGGCGTGGCGCGGCAGAAGCTCGACGAAGCGGCGAAGCTCGATCCCGCGTGGCGCGGCGCGCGCGGATGGATGGCCTACCACGCCGGCGACCGGAAGCAGGCGCTCGAGGACGCCGTCGCGCGGCGCGAGTCCGATCCGTGGGCGCGCTACCTGAGGGCCCTGCTCCATTGGGACGCGGGCGAGGTGGACGCCGCCCTGGCGGAGAGCTCGACGCTCCTCGAGGGCTGGCCCGACCACTACGAGGCGCTCGTCCTGCAGGCGCGCGGGCTGGCGGCGCGGGGCCGCAACGAGAAGGCCGAGGAGCTGTGGAAGCACGCCCAGAAGCTCGCGGCCGGCCGGACCGAGGCCAAGCTCGGGCTCGCGGAGTTCTACGCATCGACCGGACGACGCGAAGAGGCCGTCACGGTGTTCCTCGAGATCCAGGGGCTCGCCCTCGCCCACTGGCGCGGGGCCCAGCTGATGTTCGAGATGGGCCGCCACGCCGAGGCGCTGAGCTGGGCGGAACTCGGCGCGCTGCGGTATCCCAACGACGGGCGCCTCCGGACGATCCTGGGCCGGATCCTGCACGCCCGCCTCGATCACTTCGGGGAGCGCGTCCAGCTGGAGCGGGCCGTCCAGCTCGCCCCCGAGGACGCGGAAGCGAAGAAGCTCCTCGCGGAGTGCGTGGCGGAAATGAAGCGCGACTAGGGCAGCTCCAAGCTCGAAGGTAGTGTCGCATCAAGATTGATTCCCGCGGTTCTCACCCGGCCGGTTCGGATGCGACACCTGGTGGAAGTTCGGAGTTCGGAGTTCTGGGTCCTGAGTTCGTTCAGAGTTCTTCGTTCACCGACCACTCCGAACCCGGAACTTCGAACGAACGCTGAACGCAGCACTCAGAACGTTGAACTTCCAGTCGGCCTTCTCGAATTGCGGGTCCACAGGGTACGTCTCAACCGTCAGAATCAACTTTGACGCAACACTAGCTTGATATAATCCGGCCTCCCATGAGAGTCCCCTTCCTTCTGGCGGTCCTCCTCCTGTCCGCGGGATGCGGCGCGACGACTCCCAAGGCGGAGCCGGCCGCCCCTCCCCCGTTGAACCCCGGGGACGCCGTGCCGGAGACCCCGCCCCAGGACGCTCCCCCCGTCGCGTACATCGACGACCAGCCCGTGACGTGGAAGGCGGTCGTCGATCACGCCATGACCTCGCGGGGCCGGGAGCTGATCGACAAGTACATCCTCTGGAAGCTGAGGCAGGACCGCCTCGAGGAGCTCCAGGTCCGCAACACGCCGGACGACCTGCGCCGCCGGGCCCAGCTCTGGATCGACGCGATGGAGAAGCAGGTGGGAGCGGAAGGCATCCAGAAGAAGCTCGACGAGATGAAGATGACCAAGAAGGACTGGGTCGAGCGCTTCATGGCCAGCGCGGAGTTCGACGAGCACGTCCGGAGCGAGAAGGCCGTCGTCTACACGATGCTCACCGACGCGTCGATCGAGATCGACACCGTGGCCTTCACGGACGCGCAGCAGGCCGAGGACTTTGCCGTCCTCGCGGGCCGGACCTCGTTCGTCGAGGCGACCGAGCGGCTGCAGTCGGCGACGGCCGTGAAGGGCCGGGTCGCGTACTGGCCGCGCCACCGGTTCCCGCGCGGGCTGGCGCCGGACGTGATCGCGGCGAACCCCGAGCTGGAACGGAAGCTCTTCACGTTGAAGAAGGGCCAGACGACGGGCGTCGAGACCACGGCCAAGAACATCCTCCTCGTGATCCACGTCGTGGGGACGCACCCCGCCTCGACCGGCTCGTACAAGGACAACGCCGAGAAGGTGATGGCGGAGATCCTCCGCCAGCCGCCGAGCGAGGAGCAGATCCGCCTCTGGATGGACCGTCTCTTCAAGTCGAAAAGGATCCGCTATGAAGATCGGTATTCCCCGGGAAATCAAGGCCGATGAATACCGCGTGGCGCTCGTCCCCGCGGGCGTAGACGCGCTCGTGCGGGCCGGCCACGCGGTGCTCGTCGAGAAGGGCGCGGGCGACGGCAGCGCCATCGGCGACGTCGCCTACCAGGCGGCGGGCGCGCGGATCGCGGGGTCGCGCGAGGAGGTCTTCGCCGGCTCCGACATGATCATGAAGGTGAAGGAGCCGCTCGAGGAGGAGTTCACCCTCCTGACGGAGCGCCATATCGTCTTCACCTATTTCCACTTCGCGTCCTCGCGGCCGCTCACCGACGCGATGATCAAGTCCAAGTCGATCTGCATCGCGTACGAGACCGTGGAGGCGGACGACCGGTCCCTTCCCCTCCTGATCCCGATGAGCGAGGTGGCGGGCCGGATGGCGGTCCAGGAGGGCGCGAAGTTCCTGGAGAAGCCGATGGAGGGGCGCGGGATCCTGCTCGCCGGCGTCCCGGGCGTGGCGCCCGCGACCGTGGTGATCATCGGCGGCGGCATCGTCGGCGCCAACGCGGCGAAGATCGCGGCGGGGCTCGGCGCGACGACCTACATCCTCGACGTCAATCTTGCCCGGCTGCGATATCTCTCCGAGATCATGCCGCCGAACGTCATCACCCTGTTTTCCAACCCGTTCAACATCGCGGAGTGCCTGAAGCAGGCGGACCTCGTCGTGGGCGCGGTGCTGATCCCCGGCGCGATGGCGCCGAAGCTCATCAAGCGGGCGGACCTGAAGCTGATGAAGCGCCGGGCGGTGCTCGTGGACGTCGCGATCGACCAGGGGGGATGCGCGGAGACGTCGCGGCCGACGACGCACACGAAGCCGATCTATATCGAAGAGGACATCGTCCACTACTGCGTGGCGAACATCCCGGGCGCGGTGGGGACGACGTCGACGTACGCGCTGACGAACGTGACCCTGCCGTACGCGCTGGCGATCGCCAACAAGGGGTGGGCGCAGGCGGCGCGGGACAGCAAGGCGATCCGGAGCGGGCTCAACGTGGCGAAGGGGAAGATCTGCTACAAGGGCGTGGCGGACGC
>DASRJF010000149.1:0-3731 GCA_035649615.1 Planctomycetota bacterium
TTCAAGGTTCAAGGTGATCCAAAGTCCGATGTCCGACCTTGGACCGACATTGGACCTTGGACCCCGGATCACCTTGGACTCAGGACCTTGAACCCGGCCTAGTAATCGCGGCGCGAGAACGTCCAGCACGACAGCCCCAGCAGGAACGCCATCCACGCCAGCGTCACTCCGAACAGGTGCGCCCACTGTGGCTCGGGATAGCTCCCCGGCCGGCCCTGCAACGCCGCGGTCGCGGCGGTCCTCTCGGGCGTGATGCCGTTGGACTTCATCAGGATCCAGGAGACCGCCGTGTCGATCTCCCGCAGGGGCGGCGTGACGGCGTGGGCCGTGTCGATGACCTTCACCCACGCGGAGTCCGCGTCGACTCCCGATCGTGGGTCGTGCATGTAGGTGCGGAACGCGCCGAGGCTGGTCAGGCCCAGCCACGCGACCACCGCGACCATGATGGCCTCGGTCGTGTTTCGCTTGTGCAGGCCGATGAAGGCCGAGACGCAGTAGATCGCGGCGAAGAAGAAGACGAGCAGCGGTATCGCCAGGAGAAACCCTGGCGCCCACGTTCCGCTGCGAAGTCCGAGCGCGATCCAGCATCCGCCGATCAGGAACCCGGCGGTCGCGAAGACGTAGGTCAGGCCTCCCACGTATTTCATGAGAAAGACTTTCCAGCGCCGGACCGGCCGGGACAGGACGAGATCGATCATCCCCTTCTGAAGCATGTCCGGTATGAACGCGGCCGTCAGCACGATGCCCGCGAGAATCCCCGCCCATCCGACGAGGACGCCCGCCGCCAATTTCTGAATGAAATAGACCGAATCCGAGGGCTGGGTGTATTCGAGGTCGATTGTCCAGGAACCGAATAGAACATTGACTCGATGGCCGATCTCGTAAAGCTCAGGTTGCGCCGGCTTGAACCGCACCCGGAGTGCGACGCGATGCGCATCGACGTCCTCGACCGCGACTTTCGCCCCGGGCGCCTGGATCCCGGTCATCTTGTTTTCTATGAACGCGGCGATGGCCTCGGCCGAAGGAGGACTCAGGACCGTGAGGGAATCGGGGGAAACGCCCGGGATGGGATCCTTTTCCGTGCGGATGGCCCCACTCTCGATCCCTTGATACGCAAGCACCATTTTCTGGAAATCCACGACTGGAGTGGCCTCGATCCTGGCCGACCATCCGTCTCCGATCGGAATGGCTTCCGTCACGCGGTACCTGATTTGGAAGGCGCGTGCGACATTTCGCGACGTGGTGGGGTCTTTCTTGTAATGCATGCGAAAACCTTGAACCCGAGATTGCAACGACTTGGCCATCGGGTACGGTTCGAATCCGACCGTGGCACACGTCAGGATGAGGATCGAGCAGAAGATCAGTGTGATGATGAACGACTTGCGATCCAGCGATTCCTTTACGGAATCCCGGAGCAACGAGAGGTAACGCATGGCGCAGGAGTTCAACAGTCCGATGTCCGACCTTGGACCGACCTTGGACCTTGGACCCCGGATCACCTTGGACTCAGGACCTTGAACCCGCCTAGTAATCCCGTCGCGAGAAGCGCCAACACCCCAGGGCGAGGAGCGCCGCCATCCACGCGCCGGTCACGCCGAACAGCGCGGCCCAGTCGACCTTCGGGTAGTCGCCGCCGTGACTGATATGGCGGTAGTGGTCCTCGCTGATGCCGTTCGCCTTCAGCTGGACCAGGGCGATGGCCTGGTCGACGTCCTTGAGCCGCGGGAGGACGGCGTGCGCCATGTCCACGGCTTTCACCACGGCATGGTCCTGGTCGATGTCCGCCTCGGGCATGTGAACGATGTAATACGCCGACCCGATCATGGACAGGATCAGCCAGGTCACCGCGGACAGGAGGATCGCGGCGATGGAGCTGCGGGTCAGGAGGCCGATCAGCGATGAAACGGAGTAGAGGGCGGCAAAGAAGAAGACGAGGAGAGGCCACGCCGCGAGATACCCCGGGGACCAGATGCCGCTGCGCACGGCCATGACGAACCAGGAACCGACGATGAGATATCCCGCGGTGATCGTCACGAAGATCAGGCCGCCGCAGTACTTGTAGAGGAAGAGACGCCAGCGCGGCATCGGGCGCGCCAGGAGGAGATCCACGGTGCCCTTCTGGATCATGTTCGGGATGAACGCCGCCGTGGAGATGATCGCGACGAGGATGCCGATCCACCCCGCGATCAGGCCCGCGAGCGTGTTCTGGATGGAGAAGACGACGTCCGCCACGCTCGTGTTGCCCAGGTCCCATTTCCAGGCGCCGAAGAGGATGCTCAGCCGGAAGCCCCCGCTGAGGTAGGCCGTCGACGTCTTCTTCAGCCAGACCCTGAAGACCGCGCGGTCGCCCTCGATCCCCTCCACCTCCACCTTCGGCCTCGTGAAGTTGTTCTCCCGCAGCTTCGCCCCGATGAACCAGGCCATGTCCTCCGTCGAAGGAGGCGTGAGGACCTGCTTGAAGTCCTCCGAGATGCCGGGCACGGTCCGGGGCCACTCCCGGTCCCTCTTTCCCTTGACGGCCAGGCTGTAGACCACGAGTTTCTGGAATTCCACGAGGGGCTGGGCGCCGACGCGGAACGAGGTTCCTCCCTCGAAGTCCTCGCGCCCGGGCTCCGCTCCCACCGGCCGGATGTCGGCGATGTCAAAGCGGGCGTCGATCCTTGGGTTCCGCCAGCGGCCCCCGGCGGTCTGCTCGAACTTCCCCTTCATCTCCTCGATGACCTGCTCGATTCTCAGCACGCCATAGCCGATGCTGCCGCAGACGAAGATGAAGAGCGTGGAAATGACGAGCAGGACCGTGAGCGAGCGGCGGTCGAGGGACTCGCGGAGCGAGTCCTTCAGCATCCCCAGGAACGCCATCAGGCGACCTTCCCGCCCGCGTCGGGACGATCGACGACGTCCAGGAAGACCTGCTCGAGGGTGTACTTCTTCTCGGTCATCCCCGTGATGTTCATCCCGCTCGACCGGAGGAAATCGAGGACCGCGTTGAGCTTCGTCACGTCGTCGACCGAGATCTCGATGCCGCCCTCGGTCCGGCGGAGGCTCTTCACCCGCTTCTCGAGCTCGGGGATCAGCGGATCGATCGGCGCGGCGAAGGAGAGCGCGTAGACATTCTCGACGCGCGTCAGGTCCTTCACGGTCCCCTCGCGGCGGACCTCGCCGAGCTCGATGATCGCCACCCGGTCGCACACGAGCTCCACCTCGCTCAGCAGGTGGGAGTTGAGGAAGATCGTCTTCCCCTCCGACTTGCACCGGACCAGCATGTCCCGGACCTCCTTGCGGCCCACGGGATCGACGCCGTCGGTCGGCTCGTCGAGAAACAGCACCCTCGGATCGTGGATCATCGCCTGCGCGAGGCCGAGGCGCTGCTTCATGCCCTTCGAGTAGGTCCGCACCTTCCGCCTTCCCGCGTCCTTCAGGCCGACGAGCTCGATCAGTTCGGGGATCCGCGCGCGGCGCGTCGTTCCGTCAAGCCCGCTCAGACCCCCGTAGAAATCGAGCGCCGATTCGGCGGAGTGATAGTCCGGCAGGCGGTGGTCCTCGGGCAGGAAACCGACGTCGCGACGCGCGGCCGGATCGCCGACCCGGGTCCCGAGAAGCTTCGCCTCGCCGTCCGTCGGGTGGACCAAGCCGAGGAGAATCTTGACCAAGGTCGTCTTCCCGGCGCCGTTCCGTCCGAGGAGTCCGTAGATCTCGCCCTTCTCGACGGAGAGGCTGACGCCCTTGAGCGC